>NZ_JBSFRK010000013.1:0-57874 GCF_053589195.1 Streptomyces sp. NPDC003379
GCGGCCATCTGGCCGCCACGGACGGTGAGTTGGGTGCTGCGAGCGGCTACGCGCGGTTAGCGCGCGTCGTCCGGGAGGAGGCGGGCGAGGGTGCGCACCGCGCGGTACTGGAGGGTTTTGATCGCGCCTTCGTTCTTGCCCATGACGCGCGCGGTCTCGGCGACGGAGAGGCCCTGGAGGAATCGCAGGGTCACGCACTCCTGCTGCTGGGGGTTGAGGCGGCGGACGGCTTCGAGCAGTGCCGCGTTCGAGAGGGACTCCAGGACGGAGTCCTCGGGGCTGCGCTCGACCTCGTTGGCGTCGAGCATTTCGCCGGTGGTCACTTCGAGGCGGAAACGGCTCGATTTGAAGTGGTCGGCGACCAGGTTGCGGGCGATCGTGACCAGCCAGGCGCCGAAGTCGCGGCCCTGCCAGGTGAAGGTGCCGATGCGGCGGAGGGCGCGCAGAAAGGTCTCACTGGTGAGGTCCTCGGCGGTCGCCTTGCCGCCGACGCGGTAGTAGATGTATCGGTAGACCGTGTCGCTGTACTGGTCGTAGAGGCGGCCGAAGGCGTCGGCCTCGCCGGCCTGGGCGCGCTCGACCAGGTCCATCATGCGGGCGCTGTCGCTGTCCGCGGCGGGGCGGCGGGGGGTGGGCGTTGACGTTGAGGTGGCGGCAGCGGCGCCGGAGCGGGCCCGTCTGCTGACCGCCGCACCGCCGTCCGCCAGGGCATAGCACGGCCCGGCGGGTGCCGGGACGGCGAAGGCGGGGACGGCGGGGACGGCGTACGCGGTGGGGACGAAGCCGCGCAAGCGGTCGAGGACCGTTGCGCGCAGCGTAGCCAGGCCCGAGGCGTCAACCCCGACGTGTGGGTACACGGGACTCCCAGAGGCAGAGCTTCCATCACGTGCAGTACGGAACCATTCACTCGTCGTAGCGACGTGTGGGGTCCGTTATGCGTCTGAGGAGAATAACGCTTCGTACAGGCAGCGCTACACCCAGTTGCTCAAATCACCGATTACGTCGCTTCTGTAACCGTTCGGAGCCGTTTCAAGTACCAGAGAGTGAGCGCTTGTTGATCGGAATGGTTCACATTCCGTCGTCGCGGGGGGCGTGTTGTGGCCGAGTTCAACCAACCGGACTGGCCCGGGGCAGGGCGGGGTAGGAGCGGCGGAATGCCGGGTCAGTGGCGGCGGCGGTGCAGGGCGATCGCCGCCGCCGTGCCGCCCGCGAGCGCGCCGACACCGGCGGCGGCGGGGATGCCGACCTTCGCGGCCTTGCGGCCGGTGCGGTAGTCCCGCAGCCGCCAGTCCCGCTCGCGGGCGTGCTTGCGCAGCTTGGCGTCGGGGTTGATCGCGTACGGGTGTCCGACGAGCGAGAGCATCGGGATGTCGTTGTGCGAGTCGCTGTACGCGGCGCAGCGGGCCAGGTCCAGGCGCTCGGCGGCGGCCAGGGCGCGGACGGCCTCGGCCTTGGCGGGGCCGTGCAGGGGCTCGCCGACGAGCTTGCCGGTGTAGACGCCGCCGATGGACTCGGCGACGGTGCCGAGGGCGCCGGTCAGGCCGAGGCGGCGGGCGATGACCGTGGCGATCTCCACCGGGGCCGCGGTGACCAGCCAGACCTTCTGGCCGGCGTCGAGGTGGGCCTGGGCGAGGGCGCGGGTGCCGGGCCAGATGCGCTCGGCCATGTACTCGTCGTAGATCTCCTCGCCGATGGTCATCAGCTCGGCGACGCGGTGGCCCTTGACGATGGACAGTGCGCTGTCGCGGGCGTCCTGCATGTGCTCGGGGTCCTCGACGCCCGCGAGCCTGAACCACGCCTGCTGCCAGGCGAACCTGACCAGCTCCTGGCGCTCGAAGAACTTCCGTTTGTACAGGCCGCGGCCGAAGTGGAAGATCGCGGCGCCCTGCATCACGGTGTTGTCGAGGTCGAAGAAGGCGGCGGCCTCGACATCGCCGACGACGGGGAACGCCGGTTCTCCCGGCGCCTCGTCGGGCGCGGTCCGTCCGGCGAGCTCCTCCAGCTCCTGGGAGGACTTGCGGGCGGCCTCGGCCGAGGCCTCGCCTGCCAACACGCTCCGCGCCGTGGCGGAGCGCCTACGGCGGGTGAGCCATCCGAGAGCGGCCATGTCGTGAGCATAGCTAGTTCGTTCGGTGGTTCCGGAGGCGGTGGGATGCGGCCCTGTGAACTCTGCGCGACCGGCCCGTTAAACCGGCCCGGTGCGCGGCGCGGGCGAGAATGGGGGCATGAGCCCGATTTTTCGTCGTACGGAGAAGAAGAAGCCCTCGGAGCGCACGGTCACCCTGATCGGGAAACCGGGGTGTCATCTGTGTGATGACGCACAGTCGGTGATCGAGAAGGTCTGCGCGGAGACGGGGGCCTCGTGGGAGAAGAAGGACATCACCGAGGACCAGGAGCTGCACCGGGCCTACTGGGAGCAGATCCCGGTGGTCCTGGTGGACGGGGAGCAGCACACCTTCTGGCGTGTCGATGAGGAGCGGCTGCGGCGTGAGCTGGTCGGCTGACGGCCGGAAGCTACTGACCGGGTAGTCCAAAGTTCCCGTGAAGCCGGTTACGCTTTGGGGCGGTTTTGGTCTCGGGGGCGATGATCGTGAGGAGAGTGTGCGGTTTTGCCCCCATCAGGTGAGCAACGAACCCGTCCGCGCGCCGGTTCCACGATCGTGCGCCGGGCGCGCGTGACCCCGGTCACGTTGGCCGGGCAAAACGGACACAATCTTTGTGCACGCGTTCACAAAGACATAGCCTGCATTCGACGGGGCGGTCTGGGGACGTGTGACCGCCTGCAGCCCCGCTCTACCCGCAGGAGCACCGTGGCAACTGGCCGAACTCACCGACCGGCGACCCGCAGCCGAGGGATTCCCGAGGCCACCGTCGCCAGGCTTCCGCTGTACCTCCGAGCCCTCACCGCACTGTCGGAGCGCTCGGTGCCCACGGTCTCCTCCGAGGAGCTCGCGGCCGCCGCGGGGGTCAACTCCGCGAAGCTGCGCAAGGACTTCTCCTACCTCGGTTCGTACGGGACGCGCGGCGTCGGCTATGACGTCGAGTATCTCGTGTACCAGATCTCCCGGGAACTGGGTCTGACCCAGGACTGGCCGGTTGTCATCGTCGGCATCGGCAACCTCGGCGCCGCCCTGGCCAACTACGGCGGGTTCGCCTCGCGTGGTTTCCGTGTCGCGGCACTGATCGACGCCGATCCGGCAATGGCCGGAAAGCCCGTCGCCGGGATGCCCGTGCAGCACACCGACGAGCTTGAGAAGATCATCGAGGACAACGGCGTCTCGATCGGCGTCATCGCCACCCCGGCCGGCGCCGCCCAGCAGGTCTGCGAGCGGCTCGTCGCCGCCGGTGTGACCTCCATCCTGAACTTCGCGCCGACCGTGCTCTCGGTGCCGGACGGCGTCGACGTACGCAAGGTCGACCTCTCCATCGAGCTGCAGATCCTCGCCTTCCACGAGCAGCGCAAGGCCGGCGAGGAGGCCGCCGCCGACGGCGTCGTGCCGCCCGTCGCCGCCAAGCCGCACCGCAAGGGACCTGACGGGGACGTCCCCGCCGTGATGCCGGCATGAGTCTCCTGGTCGTAGGGCTGAGCCATCGCAGTGCTCCGGTGAGCGTCCTGGAGCGGGCCGCGCTGCCCGCGGACTCGCAGGCCAAGCTCTTGCAGGACACGCTGGCCGCCGAGCCCGCCACCGAGGCGGCCGTGCTCGCCACGTGCAACCGCATCGAGCTGTACGCGGACGTCGACAAGTTCCACGCGGGCGTCGCCGAGCTGTCGACGCTGCTCGCGCAGCACAGCGGTGTGGGCCTGGAAGAGCTGACCCCTTATCTGTACGTCCACTACGAGGACCGCGCCGTCCACCACCTCTTCTCGGTGGCGTGCGGGCTCGACTCGATGGTCGTCGGCGAGGGGCAGATCCTCGGGCAGATCAAGGACGCCCTCGCGCGCGCCCAGGAGCTGCACACCGCGGGCCGCCTCCTCAACGACCTGTTCCAGCAGGCCCTGCGGGTCGGCAAGCGCGCGCACTCCGAGACCGGCATCGACCGGGCCGGGCAGTCGCTCGTCACCTTCGGACTCGAACAGCTCGCCGTGCGCAACTCGGTCGAGACCTGGGCCAAGGGCAAGCGCGCCGTGGTGATCGGCGCGGGCTCCATGTCCTCGCTCGCCGCGGCGACGCTCGCGCGCGCCGGGGTCGAGGAGATCGTGGTCGCCAACCGCACGCTGGAGCGCGCCGAGCGGCTCGCCGCCATCCTGGGCGAGCAGGGCGGCACGGGCGTGAGCGCCCGCGCCGTCCCGATGGACCAGGTGGCCCAAGAACTGACACGTGCCGATGTGGCGGTGTCCTGCACCGGAGCGACCGGCCTGGTGCTGACGGCCGCCGCCGTCACGGCCGCCGTCGAGGGGCGCGTCCCCGCGGGCAGCGTGGCCGCTGACGTACCGGCGCAGGCCAGGAGCGGTCCGGCCGGACAGCCGACCGTCGCCGACGACGGCTGCCCCGTGGACCTCTCCGCGCCGCGCGGCTTCTCCGTCGCCGGTGAGGCCGCTGTCGCCGGGATGGACGCCGCCTCCCTGGAGCAGCACGCCGCCTGGGTGGACAACGCCCCGGCCGAGCGGCGCGAGGCCGATCCGCGGGCCGAGGCCGACGCCATCGCCGCACTGGTGGCCGCCGCGCGCGTCACGGGACGGCTGCCGGAGCGGCGCAGGCCCGTGTCGTCGGCGAGCGCGGCCCGCCCGGCCGTGCTGGCCCTGCTCGACCTGGCCATGCCCCGCGACATCGACGCCGCCGTGCATCGCATCCCGGGCGTACGGCTGGTCGACATCGAGTCGCTGGCCGACGCCTCCGCCGACGCGCCCATGGCCGCCGACGTCGAGCAGGTGCGCGGCATCGTCTCCGACGAGGTCGCCGCCTTCGGTGCCGCGCAGCGGGCCGCGCACATCACGCCGACCGTGGTCGCCCTGCGCACCATGGCCGCCGATGTGGTGGCCAGTGAGATCGCGCGGCTCGACGGGCGGCTGCCCGGCCTGGAGGACAAGCAACGCGCGGAGATCACGCAGACCGTGCGCCGCGTCGTCGACAAGCTGCTGCACGCGCCGACGGTGCGGGTCAAGCAGCTGGCCGGCGAGCCGGGCGGCGCCGGATACGCGGACGCGCTGCGCACGCTCTTCGACCTCGACCCGCAGACGGTCGCGGCGGTCAGCAGGGCTGACCACCTGAACAACGAGAACGACGACCCGAATAGAGGCCGGGCATGACCGAGAGGGCTTATCGGCTCGGGACCAGGCGCAGCAAGCTGGCCATGGCCCAGTCGGGCCAGGTGGCCGAGGCGGTACGGCGGTTGACCGGCCGCCCCGTCGAGCTCGTGGAGATCACGACGTACGGGGATGTCTCGCGCGAGCACCTGGCGCAGATCGGCGGCACCGGCGTCTTCGTCGCCGCCCTGCGCGAGGCGCTGGTCCGCGGTGAGGTCGACTTCGCCGTGCACTCGCTCAAGGACCTGCCCACCGCGCAGCCCGAGGATCTCCTCCTCGCGGCCGTGCCGGAGCGCGAGGACCCCCGCGACGTCCTGGTCGCGCGCGACGGACTGACCTTCGCCGAGCTCCCCGAGGGGGCTCGCGTCGGCACCGGCTCGCCGCGCCGCATGGCGCAGCTGAACGCCTACGCGCGCAGCCACGGCATGACCATCGAGACCGTGCCGATCCGCGGGAACATCGACACCCGCATCGGATACGTACACAAGGGGGAGCTCGACGCCGTCGTGCTCGCCGCCGCCGGACTGAGCCGTATCGGCCGGACCGACGAGGTGACCGACTTCCTGTCGGTCGACACTGTTCTGCCCGCCCCCGGCCAGGGGGCACTGGCGATCGAGTGTGCCGCGCACAACGCGTCACTCGCCGCCGCGCTCGCCGAGCTCGACGACCCGTACACCCGGGTCGCCGTGACCGCCGAGCGGTCCCTGCTCGCCGCCTTGGAGGCCGGTTGCAGCGCACCCGTGGGAGCGCTGGCCGACCTTCCCCGGACTCTCGATTCCGTTCGAGCAGGGGAGACCCCTTTGGCCGACGCGCAGATTGTCAAGGAAATGCGCCTGCGTGGCGTCGTCGGTACGACCGACGGCTCTACGTTGGTGCAGCTGTCCACCACCGGTCCCGTGCCCGAGACGGAGACCCAAGCCATGGCGCTGGGCCGCGAACTCGCGGTCGAGATGCTCGCCAAGGGCGCGGCCGGTCTGATGGGGGAGCGAGCACTTTGAGCCCCACCTCGAACCTTTCCGGCATTCCCGCACACGGGCACGTCACCTTCCTCGGTGCCGGACCCGGAGATCCGGGACTGCTGACCCTGCGCGCCGTCGAGGCGCTGGCCCGAGCGGATGTGCTGATCGCCGAGCCGGATGTACTCGATGTCGTCCGTGTGCACGCCAAGGGAGGTGTGGACACACCCCTGCCGGCGAATGCTGACGACACGTCAGCAACCGCGGACACGGCGGCGATCCGAGTCGCCACCAATCTTGTCATGGAGGCCGCGAGGGGCGGCAAGCGGGTCGTGCGTGCGGTCAGCGGCGACCCCGGCCTCGATACGTACGCGGCCGAGGAGATGCTTGCCTGCGCCGCCGAGGGCGTCTCCTTCGAGGTCGTGCCGGGCATCGCGGCCGCGGTCGGTGTGCCCGCGTACGCCGGTGTGCCGTTGCGGGACGCGCAGGGCACGGACGTCCGTTTCGTCGACGCCCGTACGGCGTCCGACCGCTGCTGGAGCGAGGTCGGCGCGTCCGACGGGACCGCGGTGGTCACCACGTCGCTCGACTCCGTCGCGGCGGCCGCGGGCGAGCTGGTGGCCGCGGGCCGCAAGCCCGACACCCCGATGACCGTGACCATCGGCGGTACGACGACGCGCCAGCGCACCTGGAACGCGACGCTCGGCACCATCGCGCAGGTCCTCAAGCAGGCGAAGGTGCTGCCCTCGCCCGACGGGGGCCGGCCCGTCATAGCCGTCGTCGGCGAGCGCTCCGCCGCCGCCCAGCGCGACCAGCTGTCGTGGTTCGAGTCGAAGCCGCTCTTCGGCTGGCGCGTGCTCGTACCGCGTACGAAGGAGCAGGCGGCGTCGCTCTCCGACCAGCTGCGCTCCTACGGCGCGGTGCCGCACGAGGTGCCGACCATCGCGGTCGAGCCGCCGCGCACGCCCCAGCAGATGGAGCGCGCGGTCAAGGGCCTGGTCACCGGGCGGTACGAGTGGATCGCCTTCACGTCCGTCAACGCCGTCAAGGCGGTGCGGGAGAAGTTCGAGGAGTACGGGCTCGACGCGCGTGCCTTCGCCGGGATCAAGGTCGCGGCCGTCGGTGAGCAGACCGCCGCCGCGCTGATCGCCTTCGGCGTCAAGCCGGACCTGGTGCCGAGCGGTGAGCAGTCGGCCGCCGGTCTCCTGGAGGACTGGCCGCCGTACGACCCGGTCTTCGACCCGATCGACCGCGTCTTCCTGCCGCGGGCCGACATCGCCACGGAGACGCTGGTCGCGGGCCTGATCGACCTGGGCTGGGAGGTGGACGACGTCACGGCCTACCGGACCGTGCGCGCCTCGCCGCCGCCGGCCGACACGCGGGAGGCCATCAAGGGCGGCGGTTTCGACGCCGTGCTCTTCACGTCCTCCTCGACCGTGCGCAACCTCGTCGGCATCGCCGGCAAGCCGCACAACGTGACCGTCATCGCCTGTATCGGCCCGGCCACCGCGAAGACCGCGGAGGAGCACGGGCTGCGGGTGGACGTGATGGCTCCGGAGCCGTCGGTCCACCAGCTGGCGCAGGCGCTGGCCGACTTCGGTTCGCAGCGGCGGGCCGCGGCGCTGGACGCCGGGGATCCGGTGACGCGGCCGAGTGAACGACGACCCGGTTCGCGTCGGCGGCGCACCGCGCCGTAGGTTCGGTGGGCGGGTGTCCGGGGCGTGTCGCGCCCCGGGTGCCCGCCCACAACAGCAGCAGCACGAATCCAGGTGAAGCCAGTGACGAAGTACGGATCTTTCCCCGGAGCGCGGCCGCGACGGCTGCGCACGACCGTGGCCATGCGCCGCATGGTTGCCGAGACGCGGCTGCATCCGGCCGATCTGATCCTCCCCGCGTTCGTCCGCGAGGGGATCAGCGCCCCGGTGGAGATCGGGTCCATGCCCGGCGTCCTCCAGCACACCCGCGACACGCTGAAGAAGGCGGCCGTCGAGGCGGTGGAGGCCGGGGTCTCCGGGATCATGCTCTTCGGGGTGCCGGAGGAGTCCAAGAAGGACGCCGCGGGGACGGTGGGCACCGACCCGGACGGCATCCTCCAGCTCGCTCTGCGGGATGTGCGGTCCGAGGTCGGCGACGACCTCATCGTCATGTCCGACCTGTGTCTCGACGAGTTCACCGACCACGGGCACTGCGGTGTGCTGGACGACCAGGGGCGCGTCGACAACGACGCGACGCTTGAGCGGTACGCCGAGATGGCCCAGGTCCAGGCCGACGCGGGCGCCCATGTGGTGGGCCCGAGCGGCATGATGGACGGTCAGGTCGGCGTCGTCCGTGACGCGTTGGACCAGGTGGGCCACGAGGACGTGTCGATCCTCGCGTACACCGTGAAGTACTCGTCCGCCTTCTTCGGCCCCTTCCGCGAGGCCGTGGGGTCGTCCCTGAAGGGCGACCGCAAGACGTACCAGCAGGACCCGGCCAACATCCGGGAGTCGCTGCGGGAGTTGGCGCTCGACCTCGACGAGGGCGCCGACATGGTGATGGTCAAGCCGGCCGGTCCCTACCTCGACGTCCTCGCGAAGGTCGCCGAGTCGGTCGACGTGCCGGTGGCGGCGTACCAGATCAGTGGCGAGTACGCGATGATCGAGGCCGCCGCCGAGCGGGGCTGGATCGACCGGGACAAGGCGATCATGGAGTCCCTGACGGGGATCAAGCGCGCGGGCGCGAACATGATCCTCACGTACTGGGCCACTGAGGTGGCACGACAGCTCTAGCCGCTTGACCTGAAGTTCGGTTGAGGTCGCAGAGTGGTGTGCAGAGGGGCCCAGAGAGGGCCCGTCCGAGGAGGACGAGATGCACGCCGTTGTTCTGCACGAGTTCGGGCCCGCCGAGAACCTGAAGTACGAGACCTGGCCGGACCCCGTCGCGGGCCCCGGCCAGGTGCGGATCGCGGTGCGGGCGGCCGGGGCGCACTTCGTCGAGACCGTGATGCGGGCGGGGGATGCCTCGGACAAGGCGCCGCCGCTGCCGGAGCTGCCGTCCGTCTTCGGCGGCGAGGTCGCGGGCGTCGTCGACGAGGTCGGACCCGGCGTCGACTCCTCCTGGCTCGGCCGGTCCGTCGTGACCTCGCACGGAGCACCCGGCGGGTACGCCGAGCTGGCGGTCGCCGCCGTCGACGAGCTGCACGCGGTGCCGGACGGGCTCGGCTTCGAGGACGCGGTGACCATGGTGATGACCGGGGCGACCACGATGGGACTCCTTGGAGTCGCCCAACTCCGGTCCGACGATGTGGTGTTGGTGACGTCTGCCGCCGGGGGAGTGGGGCGGCTCGTCGTGCAGTACGCGCACGCCCTCGGGGCGACGGTCGTGGGGGCGGCGGGTGGCCCCGACAAGGTCGAGGCGGTGCGGGCGCTCGGCGCCGATGTCGCCGTGGACTACAACGTGCCCGGGTGGGCCGACTCGGTCCGTGAACGGCTCGCGGGTCGTCCCGTCACCGCCGTCCTGGACGGCGTAGGGGGCGAAAAGGCAGCCGCCGCCTTCGAGTTGATAGGGGAGGGCGGGCGATACGTCGTCATCGGCTGGGCCTCGCAGGAGGCCTTCGAGCCGACGCCGGAGGTCCTTGCCGATTGGGGCATCTCGTACATCAATGCCCTGATGGAGCTGATAGGGCACCCCGAGGACGGTCCCGCGCGCGAGCGGGAGGCCCTGGAAGCCGCCGCCAAGGGGGAGTTGGTGCCCTCATGGCAGGCGTTCCCGCTGGCGGAGGCGGCGCGGGCGCATGCGGCGATGGAGCGGCGTGAGACCACCGGGAAGGTGGTCCTCGTACCCGGGGCGGCGCCTAGTCCTTCTTGATCAGCGTGACGAGGCGGGAGAGGCCGTCGGCCGCGTACCCCTCGTCGATCGAGCGGTCCAGGAGGGTCTGGAGCGGCTCGAACAGGTCACTGCTCAGGCCCTGTTGGGCGAAGGCGTCCAGGAAGTTGGGCAGCGCGGCCTGGTTGACCGCCAGGGACGACACGTCCGTGAGGTGCTGCCCGGAGTCCAGCGCCTCGGCCATGCCGGGCACGAGGCCGTCCGTCATCGCGTTGACCCAGTCCTTGAGCAGCGGCGCGAACTCACGGGCCGGTACGCCGCCGCTGCCGATCAGGGCGTAGGCCTGGACAACGCCCATCACCATGCCGTACATCCCGGTGAGCAGCGACAGGTCGTACAGCGCGGCGGCGCCCGGGTCCTTGCCGACCCACTTGGTCTCCGCGAGCGCCGCCAGCGTCGGGCGGTGCGTCTCGTACGCCTCTTCGTCGGTGCCGCTGTAGAGGATGTACGCGCCGGGCGTGGCGATCATCTGCGGTACGGCCATGATGCCGCCGTCGATGTACGTGACGCCGCGCGAGGCCGCCCAGTCCGCCAACTCCCTCGCCTGCGCCGGGGTTCCGTTGGTGAGGTTCACGACGGTCCGCCCGGCGAGGGCGTCGGCCTCCGCCTCCAGCAGGCCGCGTACGTTGTCGTTGGTCGTGAGGCAGACGATGACGAGGGGACTGGCCTCGATGGCCTCCGTCGCCGTCCCGGCCGGGGCCGCGCCCTGGGCGACGAGCGGGCCCGTCTTGCTGGCGGTGCGGTTCCAGACGGTGGTCCGGTGCCCCGCCTTGATCAGCGCGGAGGCGAGGGCACTGCCCATCAGGCCGAGGCCGAGGACGGACACGGGGGCGTTGCTGCTGGGCACGGGGGCTCCTTCAGAGGCGTTGCTTTCTGGGGACGCCTCTGATCCTTGCGGGGCCCTTCCGTATGGACAAGTACCGACTAATTAGTGGGTACTTACCAAAAGGTCAGTGGAGGTGCCGGTGAGGAACGAGGTCCATGCGGCGGGGGCGACCGTGAGGGTCGGGCCGGTGAGGTCCTTGGAGTCGCGGATGTGGATGGCGGCGGGGTGGGCGGCGATCTCGACGCAGGCGCCGCCTTGGTCGCTGCTGTAGCTGGACTTCCGCCAGTTGTAAGCGACTTCGAGGCACTGGCCGCCTTCGCTTCCGCTGTAGGTCGACTTGAACCACGTGAGTGCGGTGCTCATTGCTCTCCTAGCAGACGGTCCAACAGGCCCTTGGTTTCCTGGGGGTTGAGAGCCTGTGTCCGCAGCATCGCATATTTGCGTTCCAGCAGGGACACCTCATCCGGGTCGGCGATCAGTTGGCTTCCTCGCTGGGCCTCGATGTAGGCGATGTGCTGATGGTCGGGAGTCTCCAGCAGGGTGAAGGGGCCGTCGAGTCCGGCGTGAACGTCGCGGCCGATCGGCATGATCTGGAGGGTTACCCCGTGAAGGTCCGCTGCCTCCCGCAGGCGGCGTAGCTGCTCGTAATACGCCTCGTTGCCCCCGAGGCGGTCCATCACCGTCACCTCCGAGATGATGAAGCTGATCGTTGGCGGGTCCTTCCGGTGCAGGATCTTTTGACGTTCCATACGGGCGGTTACACGTAGCGCGATCTCGTCCTCGGTGAGAGCTGGAACCTTGCTGAGGAAGACAGCGTGTGCGTACGGATCCGTCTGGAGCAAGCCAGGCAGCACCTGGTTGTCGTACCAAGACAGCGCGATCGCCTCACGTTCCAGGTCCATGTACTCGTCCGCCCACCTCGGGAACAGGTCGACCTCCGGCATGTTTTCCAAGCCAGCGGTCAACACGCCCCTGGCGTTCAGGATCCTCTCCAGTACAACGGCCAAGTCCTCCTTCAGTGGTCGTCGGCCCTGCTCGATGGACGCGATCGTCTCGTCGTCGACGCCGAGACGTGCGGCAAGTTGGCGCTGGTCAGGCCCGCCGCACGGCGCAACGCCCCGATCTGGGCGCCCAGCATCTTCATCGCGGAGGCGTTCTTCCTGCGGCGGTTACTGAGTGACATGGCGGCCAACTCCCCCTGTGTGGCGGTGGTTGCACTCGTGCCGACCCGTACAGATTCGGACCACGGGTGTGCGTACGGCTACATGATGAGTACGTAGCGTCACTGGCGTCCCGTGAATCGGGGAACCGGTGGGGCGTGCTTGGATGGCTACGGTTTGGGTGGCGGAACGGGGGAGGACGGCAATGGATTCGCTCGCGGAGCTGCTGCGGGAGCTCAAGGAGCGGTCGGGGCTCAGCTACGGGGTGCTGGCCAAGCGGCTCCACATGAGTACGTCCACCTTGCACCGGTACTGCAATGGCGACGCCGTGCCCGTGGACTACGCGCCTGTCGAGCGGCTCGCCCGGCTCTGCAAGGCTTCGCCCGAGGAGCTGGTGGAGGTTCATCGGCGGTGGATTCTGGCGGACGCCGCGCGCGGACGTAAGGGGGAGCCCGAGCCCGCGATAACCACTTCTGACGAGCCCCAGACGGAGCCGGAGCCGGAGGCCGGCGGGACGTCCAAGCGGCGGCGCCAGGCGCTCGCCCTCGGTGCCGCCGTCGCCGTCATCGTCGGCGTCGGATCCGTCGCTCTCGCGCTCAACGGACGGGATGACGACGGAAGTAAGCGGGATGTGGGAGCCGCCGCGTCCGTCAGCCCCAGTGGTTCCCCGGGTGACCCGTCCGGGAAGGGCGGGCGAGGCAAGGACACCGACGCCACCGATGGCCGTGAGGGGAAGAAGGACAAGCCCTCCGACTCCGACTCCGGCTCTCCCTCGCGGAAGGCGAGCCCGCGGACTGAGGCGTCCCAGGGCGGGGGTGGTCGCAAGGGGCACGCGGCGGCCGGGGAGGGGAGAAGTGAGGATCTCGGCGTGCCGCTTACCGCTCGTACCCGGCCGTACGTCTATGAGAGCCCCTGTAGCCAGCACTTCCTGGTCAACCGGAAGCCCAACCAGGTGCCGCAGCCGCCGTCCGTCGAGCAGGACGCCCCGGGGTGGGCCGCCGATCTCGGCGCGGTCTCGGCCGGTGAGCAGCTCATCGAGGTCACCGTGCAGGGGTTGAGCAAGGACACCGTCGTGCTCCAGGGGATGAGCGTCCGGGTACAGAGCACCAGTTCGCCGCTGGCCTGGAACGACTTCCAGATGGGTGTCGGCTGTGGCGGCAACGTCTCCACCAAGTCGTTCGGCGTCGACCTCGACGACGGGACGCCGCGCCTGACGCCCAAGGCGGGGCAGCGTGACTTCCCGTACAAGGTGAGCGAGAGCGACCCCGAGGTCTTCTACGTCAAGGCGAACGCCGAGGCGCACGATGTCCGTTGGTACTTGGAGCTGGAGTGGTCCAGCGGCAAGCGGCACAGCGTGCTCCGCATCGATGATCAGGGCAAGCCGTTCCGGACCAGTGGTAATGAGGGGCGGCCCACGTATGGGTGGCCGCTCGGTGGCTCGAAGTGGGAAGCGCCGCTTGACAGTTGAGGGTGGAGGCGGACGGTGTCCGTCCGTATCCCGGAATGGCGGGTGTAGGCGGCACGTACGTGCTTAGGGTGCGGGCAGAGTAGTCCGATCCGAAGGAGTCGCCGCCGTGACCGTCACCGAGCCAGCCCGTACCGCCGCCCCTCTGCCGCCGCTCGCCGCGCGCGCCGCCGCGGTCGGAGGCTCGCCGGTACGGGACATCCTCGCGGTCACCGCGCGGCCCGAGGTCATCAACTTCGCGGGCGGGCTGCCCGCTCCCGGCCTCTTCGACCGCGAGGGCATCGCCGCCGCCTTCCGCGCGGTCCTGGAGGAGGTGCCCGAGCGGGCGCTCCAGTACTCGACGACCGAGGGCGAGCCCGCGCTGCGTACCGCCATCGCCGCACGCACCACCGCGCGCGGCCTCGCGACCGACGCGGACGACGTGCTGATCACCACGGGATCGCAGCAGGCCCTGTCGCTGCTCGCGACCGCGCTGATCGAGCCCGGCGACACCATCCTGGTCGAGAACCCCTGCTATCTGGCGGCGCTCCAGGCCTTCGCCTTCGCGGGCGCGCGCGTGGTGCCCGTGCCGTGCGACGAGTCGGGCATCGACCCCGCCGCCCTCGACGAACTCGTCGCCCTGCACAGTCCCAAGCTGCTCTACACCGTCCCCACCTTCCAGAACCCGACCGGCCGCACCCTCCCCGCGGAGCGGCGCGCCCGGATCGCCGAGATCGCCGGGCGGCGCGGGCTGTGGATCGTGGAGGACGACCCGTACGGGGAGCTGCGCTTCGAGGGCGAGCGGGCGCCGTGGATCGCCACGTACCCGGGGGCCGAGGACCGTACGGTCCTGCTCGGCAGCTTCTCCAAGGTCATGGCACCGGGGCTGCGGCTGGGCTGGCTGCGGGGGCCCGCGGCGCTCCTGCGCGCGTGTGTCGTCGCCAAGCAGGCGGCGGATCTGCATACGCCGACCGTCAATCAGCTGGCCGCGGCGCGGTACTTGGCCGACCGTGACCTGGACGCGCACGTCGCGCGCGTCGCGGACGCCTACCGCGAGCGGCGGGACGCGATGCTCGCGGGGCTGGCGGACGCGCTGCCGGAGGGGTCGAGCTGGATCCGGCCCGAGGGTGGGATGTTCGTGTGGGCGAAGCTGCCTGACGGATCCGACACGACGGAGCTGCTGCGGACGGTCATCACGCACGACGTGGCGTACGTGCCGGGGGCGCCGTTCTTCGCGGGCGAGCCGGACCGGGCGACCCTGCGGATGTGCTTCGTGACGCAGAGCCCGCTGGAGATCGCGGAGGGGCTGCGGCGGCTGGGGAACGGCCTGGGGAACGCGCTGGTGGGGTGAGTACGACTACCTGCGGGGGGTGCCGTCGTTAGACTCGGTGGTACTCGGATCTGTGAGGAGGCCGTCATGACGCTGATGAGCCCGGACCGCGCGATGACGCCGCTGCGCAAGGCCGCCGAGGCCGCTGAAGAAGCCAGTGGCCTGCGGGCCGAGATCATCCGGGGAGTTCTCATGATGTCTCCGACCCCGCGCGGGAAGCATGCCGGGATCATCAACGCGGTCAGCAAACAGTTCATGCGCGAGCTGCCTTCGCATCTGGACGTGTTCCAGGTCGTTTCGGTGCCCCTGCCAGGCGCCCCCGACGACTACGCCACCCCCGACCTGCTCATCTGCGACGCCGGGTTCGGGCACTCCGACGAATGGCTGGCCGACCCCGGCGACGTGGAGCTGGTCGTCGAGGTCGTCTCCATGGGCAACAGCACGAAGGACACCCGGGACATGGTCGCCTGGTACGCCGACGCGAGCATCCCGTCGTACTTGCTGGTCGACCCGCGCGACGGCACCTGGACGCTCTACACCGTGCCGCGCGAGGGCGAGTACCAGGGCCGCAGGCGCGGGCTCTACGGAGAGGTCGTCGAGATCTCCGCGCTCGGCGTGAAGATCGCTACGGACGGACTCGCCCGCTACGCCTGAGCGCGCCGCACGCGGTGCCCGTCACAGCCGCTCAGGCGTCCTGATGCCCAGCAGGGCCATGCCCTGGTGGAGTGTGCGGGCCGTGATGTCGCAGAGGAACAGGCGGTTCTCCGTCTGGGCCGGGGTGTCCGCCTTGAGGACCGGGCACTTGTCGTAGAACGATGTGTAGAGCGACGCCAGCTGGTAGAGGTACGCGGCCAGCTTGTGCGGGGCGTACTCCCCCGCCACCTCGGCGACCGTCTCCGCGAACTGGTCGATGTGCAGGCCGAGGGCCCGCTCGGCGGGGGTCAGTGCCAGCTCCGGGTGCGCCTTCGGCCGTACGTCGCCCGCCTTGCGGATGATCGACTGGATACGGGCGTACGCGTACTGGAGGTAGACCGACGTGTCGCCGTTCAGCGACACCATCTGGTCCAGGTCGAACTTGTAGTCCCGCACCGCCGACGTCGACAGGTCCGCGTACTTCACCGCGCCGATACCCACCTGGGCGCCGCGCTCGGCGATCTCCTCCTCGGAGAGGTCCTGGGCCTTCTCGCGCACGATGGCCGAGGCCCGCTCGATCGCCTCGTCGAGGAGGTCGATCAGGCGCACCGTCTCGCCCTCACGCGTCTTGAACGGCTTGCCGTCCTTGCCGAGGACCGTGCCGAAGCCCAGCTGCACCGCCTTGACGTCCTCCGTCAGCCAGCCCGCCCTGCGGGCCGTCTCGAAGACCATCTTGAAGTGCAGGGACTGCCGCACGTCCACCACGTACAGGAGCGTGTCGGCCTTCAGGTTGAAGACGCGGTCGCGGATCGCCGAGAGGTCGGTGGCCGCGTACCCGAAACCGCCGTCGGACTTCTGGACGATCAGCGGCGACGGATTGCCGTCCGGGCCCTTGACGTCGTCGAAGAACACGCACAGCGCGCCGTTCGACCGGACCGCGACGCCGGACTCCTCCAGCATGCGGCAGGTCTCCGCCAGCATGTCGTTGTAGCCGGACTCGCCGACGATGTCCGCGTCCTCGATCTCCACGTCCAGCTTGTCGAAGACCGAGTAGAAGTAGATCTTCGACTCGTCCACGAACCGCTGCCAGATCGCGAGCGTCTCCGGGTCTCCGGCCTGGAGGTCCACGACCCGGCGCCGGGCCCGCGCCTTGAAGTCCTCGTCGGCGTCGAAGAGGACCTTCGCGGCCTTGTAGACGCGGTTGAGGGTGGACATGGCCGCCTCGCCGTCCACGTCGTCGCCGTGGTCCAGCTCGCCGGGGTGCTCGGTCAGGTACTGCACGAGCATGCCGAACTGCGTGCCCCAGTCGCCGATGTGGTGGCGGCTGATCACCTTCTCGCCGGCGAACTCCAGGATCTTGACGACTGAGTTGCCGATGACCGAGTTCCGCAGGTGGCCGACGTGCATCTCCTTGGCCACGTTCGGCTGGGCCCAGTCGACGACCGTCGTGCCGGGGTTCTCGACGTACGGCACGCCGAGCCGGTCGCCGTCCGCCGCCCGCGCCGCGAGGTTCTCGGTGATCGCCTTGTCGGTGACCGTGATGTTCAGGAAGCCGGGGCCCGAGACCTCGATGTCCTGGAACAGGTCGGGCGCGGTGATGCCGGAGACGACCTGCGTGGCCAGCTCCCGCGGGTTGCCCTTGAGCTTCTTGGCGAGCGCCAGGATGCCGTTGGCCTGGAAGTCGGCCCGGTCGCTACGTCGCAGCAGCGGGTCCGCGGCGCCGGCCTCCGGCAGGGCAGCCGAGAGGGCGTCCGCGAGGCGCTGGTGGACGGAGGCGGTGAGGGACGTGACCGAGGCCATGAATGGGTGCCGTTCTGCTCGGGTGCCTGGGTTTGCTCGAAGCTGCAGAAACCGAGTATCCCACGCGGTGAAAAGCGGTTTTCGCGGTTGCGGGGCCACCTGGGAGAATGGCTCCGTCAAGCGGTACTCACGTAGAACTGGAAAGGCGTGCCGATCGTGGCTCAGAGCACTGATACCACCGACTGGGTCTCCCGCTACGCGGACGAGGTCATCGCCGAGTCGGAGCGTCGTGCCCCGGGCAAACCTGTGGTCGTCGCGTCCGGACTCTCCCCGTCGGGCCCGATCCACCTGGGCAACCTCCGCGAGGTCATGACCCCGCACCTGGTCGCCGACGAGATCCGGCGGCGCGGGTACGAGGTGCGGCACCTCATCTCCTGGGACGACTACGACCGCTACCGCAAGGTGCCGGCCGGTGTCCCCGGCGTCGACGAGTCCTGGGCCGAGCACATCGGCAAGCCGCTCACGTCCGTGCCCGCCCCGGCCGGGTCCGCGTACCCGAACTGGGCCGAGCACTTCAAGGCCGCCATGGCCGAGGCGCTCACCGAGCTGGGCGTCGAGTACGACGGCATCAGCCAGACCGAGCAGTACACCTCGGGCGTCTACCGCGAGCAGATCCTGCACGCGATGAAGCACCGCGGCGACATCGACGCCATCCTCGACCAGTACCGGACGAAGAAGGACCCCACCAAGGCGGGCAAGGGCGGCGCCAAGCAGCAGAAGCCGCTGGACGAGGCCGAGCTGGAGGCCGCCGAGGGCTCCGGCGCGGCGTCCGAGGACGACGGCAGCGGCGGCACCGGCGGGTACTACCCGTACAAGCCCTACTGCGGGCAGTGCGAGAAGGACCTGACGGCCGTCGTCTCGTACGACGACGAGTCCACCGAGCTGGTGTACACCTGCACGGCGTGCGGCTTCGGCGAGAGCGTCCTGCTCAGCGAGTTCAACCGCGGCAAGCTGGTCTGGAAGGTCGACTGGCCCATGCGCTGGGCGTACGAGGGCGTCATCTTCGAGCCGAGCGGCGTGGACCACTCCTCGCCCGGGTCGTCGTTCGTCGTCGGCGGTCAGATCGTGCGGCAGATCTTCGACGGCGTGCAGCCCATCGGGCCCATGTACGCCTTCGTGGGGATCTCCGGCATGGCGAAGATGTCGTCCTCCAAGGGCGGCGTGCCGACCCCGGCCGACGCGCTGAAGATCATGGAGGCGCCGCTGCTGCGCTGGCTGTACGCGCGCCGCAGGCCCAACCAGTCCTTCAAGATCGCCTTCGACCAGGAGATCCAGCGGCTCTACGACGAGTGGGACAAGCTGGAGTCCAAGGTCGCCGACGGTTCGGCGCTGCCCGCCGACGCGTCCGCGCACTCCCGTGCGGTGCGCACCGCGGCGGGTGAGCTGCCGCGCACGCCGCGGCCGCTGCCGTACCGCACGCTGGCCTCCGTCGCCGACATCACCGCCGGCGCCGAGGACCAGACGCTGCGGATCCTGAGCGACCTCGACCCGTCCGCGCCGCTGGCCTCGCTCGACGAGGTGCGGCCGCGGCTGGACCGCGCCGAGAACTGGATCACCACGCAGGTCCCGGCGGAGGCCCGCACCGTCGTGCGGTCCGAGCCCGACACCGAGCTGCTGTCGTCCCTGGACGACGAGGGGCGCGAGTCGCTGCGGCTGCTCCTGGAGGGCCTCGACTCGCACTGGTCCCTGGACGGGCTCACGCACCTCGTGTACGGCGTGCCGAAGGTGCGGGCCGGGTTCCCGACGGACGCGACGGCGAAGGAGCTGCCGGTGGAGATCAAGGTCGCGCAGCGGTCGTTCTTCGCGCTGCTGTACCGGCTGCTCGTCACCCGGGAGACGGGGCCGCGGCTGCCCACGCTGCTGCTCGCGGTGGGGGCTGAGCGGGTGCGGAAGCTGTTGGGGGCCTAGCGCCTCTAGGGGTACGTTTTGGGGGTACGTTTTGAGGGGCCTCGTTCCTTTGGTGGAGCGGGGCCCCTTTGCGTGTCCCGGACCGGGCCGCCGCCTCGCGGTGGGCGGCGGAGTCTGCGGCGTACGGCGAACGCCGCCAGCGTGGCCATCGTCGTGAGGGCGATGGCCGTGATGGTGATGGTTGTCGGGGTCCAGGAGTCGTCCGTGTCGGACCCGGTGGCGTCGGCGCACTCGGGGTGCGGGGACGTAGCGGGTGGCTCTACTGTCACCTCGCCGTTCGTCTTCGCCTCTTCGGGCGGGACCGGCTGGTCGAAGCGGAGGGTATGGGTACCGGGTCTCGCGTCGCAGCGGACCGTGGCCCGGCCCTTCCAGGAGACCTTTCCGGAGGGGTTCAGCCTCACCGGTCCGGAGAACGCGTCGGAGTGGACGGTCACGCGGTGATCGTCGTCCATCTGGTCCATCAGTTCCGGGTTCAGCACGGAGAGCGTGACGCGTTCTCCGGGGGCCACCGAGCCCGGTGTGACGGTGAGTTCACCCTTTCCGCCCGTCTCCGCGGCGGCACTCGGAATTCCTGAGAGCGAAATGGTGAGGGCGAGCGCTCCGGCGGTCGCGACGGGATTACGTGGCATAAGGTGCAGTCCTCGGGGTCGGTCGGCCGGAGCTCATAACGGTTGCCGGTTCCGTTCTTTGCGTCTCGCTCCTTGCGTCTCGCTCTTTGCGATTCGCTCTTTGCGATCTTAACCAGGGGGAGTCTGGATACCCGCCCGACCTCGGGTGTTCCAGCAGAAAGGCTGTTGTGCGCATTTCCCGTTGGGCCCGGATCCTCGCCATGGGGATAGGCGGTGGATTGCTCGCCGTTTCGGGCGGGTCGCTTGCTGTCCCGGCAAGCACCGCCTCCGCCGCGACACCCGCGGCACCGGAATTGACGGCTGTGGACACGCCTCCGCCGGGCCCGTCGAATGGCGGTATCAGTGGCGGTATCAGTGGCGGAAGCAGTAAGGCCGTTCCGAAAGAGAGCGGCGCCAAGTGGGTCGCCGCGGCCGCCGAGCGTTTCTGGACCGCCGAGCGCATGGAGTCGGCGACTCCGCTGACGGAGTCCGCGAAGCCCGCGGCCGCGCCCGTGGCCGGGGCCGGGGCCGGGGAGAAGCCCGTCGCGCGGATGGCACCGGCGGCGTACGCGGCGCGTGCCGAGACCGATTACAAGGGCTCCAAGACCATCGGCGTGCTGTACTTCGTCGACAAGGGCATGGCCTCGCACAACTGCACGGCCAGCGTCGTGCACAGCGCCAAGGGGAATCTCATCCTCACCGCCGGGCACTGCGGCAACGGCGACAAGTACGCCTTCGTACCCCAGTACCGCACCGGCAAGACCCCCGCCCAGCAGCCCAACGGCATCTGGGCGGTCGACCGGGTCTTCCGCGACCCGCGGCACACCGACTACGGCCCCGGCTCGGACCTCGACTTCGCCTTCGCGACCGTCAAGCCCGACGACCGCGGCCGGCAGGTCGAGAAGGTCACCGGTGCGAATACGCTGACGCGGACGCCCCGTTACGACGTGACGGTCACCGTCATCGGCTATCCGTCGGCCAGGAACGCCCCCAAGGACCAGGCGATCAAGTGCCGGGCGAAGACGACCCGGCTCACCGGGTACAAGCAACTGCGCATGGAGTGCGGCGGGTTCTTCGGCGGCACCTCCGGCAGCCCATGGCTGATGAACTTCGACGAGCGGACCAAGACGGGCAAGGTCGTCGGCAACCTCGGCGGCGCGGGCGGCGGCGGAGCGACTGACTCCGTCTCGTATGCCCCGTACTACGACGACGAGGTGTTCAAGCTCTACGCCGACGCCGTGGGCGACGTCGACGTGGTCAAGCGGCCCCCGCTGCCGCCCTCCCTCGGCACCGGCGAGACCTGGCAGCACGCCCGCCGGATGGCCACCGGCGACTACACCGGCGACGGCAGGGCCGACCTCCTCGTGGTGTGGACCGACGGCGAGGTCACCCTCCACCCGGGCAACGGCAAGGGCGGCTTCACCGGCGAGCGCCGCCTCCAGAAGCCCAACGCCACCTGGAAGCACGCCACGACCATCACCGGCGGCGACTTCACCGGCAGCGTCCTCTCCGACCTGATCGTGCGCTGGTCCGACGGCGAGGTCACCCTGTACCCGGACGTGTCCGCCGCGGGCTTCGCCAAGGAGACCAGGCTCGCCGCCGCCAACTCCGCCTGGGCCCGCGCCGGCCAGATCACCGCGGGCAGCTTCAGCGGCAACAAGCGGACCGACGACCTCGTCGTGCGCTGGAGCGACGGCAAGGTCAGCCTCTACAAGGACGTGGACGGCGGCGGCTTCAAGAGGGAGACCGGACTCCCGGCGGCCAAGGCCACGTGGAAGCACGCCACCCTGCTCACCGGCGGCGACTTCACCGGCACCGGCCTGTGGGACATCGTCGTCCGCTGGAGCGACGGCGAGCGGACCCTCCACCAGGACGTGAGTACGGGCGGCCTCGGCAAGGAGACGCGGATGCAGGCCCCCAACGCCCTGTGGAAGAAGGCCAAGGCGATGACGGCCGGCAACTACACCGCCAACGGCCGCCCCGACGACGTGATCGTCCGCTGGAGCAACGGCGAGGTCGGCCTCTACGCCGACACGACCACCCGGCTCGGCGGCAAGCGCGTCCTCGTACCGCCGAAGGCGTCCTGACCCTGCCCTGACGCGCGTACGGGTCCGCTACGCGATGTGTTCCGCGTTCACGTCCACGTCCACGTCCGCGTCCAGGTCCTGCTGGTATCGGCTACGGAAATCGTGCAGGTACGGGCGGAGGGTGCTCTCCGTGAGCGGCCCGCCTGCCTGGCCCGTCACCCCGTACAGGTCCAGCAGGTAGAGGCCGAACTGGCGGGCGTTGGGGTAGTCCCCGTGCTCACTGACGTACTTGCGGAAGCCCGCGAAGTACGCCTCCTCGCGGGTGACGCCTTCCGGCAGCCCGGGGATATCGGGCTCGGGCTCGGGTTCCGGATCGGGCTCGGGCTCGGGCTCGGCTTCGAGGGTGGCCTCGGGGGTCTCCTTACGGGGGCCCGGGATCAGGCGCCGGCCGTCCTCGGGGTGCTGCCCGTTGCCGTGCTGCCCGTTGCCGTGCTGTCCGTTGTCGTAGGGCGCCTGCTCCTCGTACCACTGGTCGTACGGCTCCTCGGGAGCGTACGTAGCGGGGTGCTTGGCGAACCACGGGCTCTCGTGCGGCAGGACCTCCGGCTCGGGCTCGGGCTCGGGCTCGGACTGCGGTTGTGGCCGCGCGGCCTGGGTCAGCTTCTGCGGCGCGGGCGTCAGCTCCGGGTGCTGAGAGGACGTAACCGGAGTCGGAGTCGGAGTCGGCGTCGGGGCCGGGGCCGGGGGCAGCAGGGCCGGTTCGATGCCCGCGGCGGCCAGGCCCGCCGGGGCGGTCTCCGCCAGGGGCACGCCGTAACGGGCCAGGCGCAGCGGCATCAGGGACTCCACCGGGGCCTTGCGGCGCCAGGCGCGGCCGAAGCGGGAGCGCAGCCGGGCCTGGTAGACGAGGCGTTCCTGCTCCAGCTTGATCACCTGGTCGTACGAGCGCAGCTCCCACAGCTTCATCCGGCGCCAGAGCAGGAACGTCGGCAGCGGCGAGAGCAGCCACCGCGTCAGGCGTACGCCCTCCATGTGCTTGTCGGCGGTGATGTCCGCGATCCGCCCGATCGCGTGCCGGGCCGCCTCGACCGCGACCACGAAGAGCACCGGGATCACCGCGTGCATGCCCGTGCCGAGCGGGTCGGGCCAGGCGGCGGCGCCGTTGAACGCGATCGTCGCGGCCGTGAGCAGCCACGCCGTCTGGCGCAGCAGCGGGAAGGGGATGCGTATCCAGGTCAGCAGGAGGTCCAGGGCCAGCAGGACGCAGATGCCCGCGTCGATGCCGATCGGGAAGACCACCGAGAAGCCGCCGAAACCCTTCTCCTCGGCGAGTTCGCGCACGGCCGCGTACGACCCGGCGAAGCCGATCCCGGCGATGACGACCGCACCGGCGACGACCACCCCGATGAGTATCCGGTGCGTGCGTGTCAGCTGCATCGCGGCCACCCGCGAACCCCTCCCTGTTCAGCCTGTGTCGGCTTGTTGCGAGCGACAGCCTGGCACATGTGTGCGGAGGGGCTGCGGCCCGGTACGCCAGGAACCCGGCCCCTCGGGGACCGGGCTCCTTCAAATGCCGCGACTTCGGGGCGTGTTCAGGACTTGCTGTTGCCCGACTTGGCCTTCGGCTTGCTGTCGGTCTTGCTGTCATCGGTCTTGCTGTCGTCCGACTTGGTGTCGTCGCTCTTCGGGGCGTCGGCCTTCTTGGAGTCGTCCGCCTTCGGCTTCTCGCTCGACGTGCCGGACGGCGCCTTGCCGCCGCCCTCGTTGGCGGAGACGACCGCGGCCGCGGCCTCCTTCGCCGCCTTCTGCGCGGCCTTCGACAGGTCACCGGCGTCGGGGGACTTGTCACCCGCGAGGCCCGCGCCGTTGTAGTCGACGGTGACGACCGCGTTCTCCACGCGCGTCACGAACGTCTGCTGCTTGAAGGTGTCCTTGTCCTTCTTCAGGTCGTACCGCACGAGCGTCGCCTGGTCGCCGACGCCCTGCACCGGCTCCGCCTTGACGCCCTTCGCGTCCTTGGTCGCCTGGGCGTCCGCGACCTGCTTGGCGAAGTTCTCCTGCGCGCGCTCGGCACCGCTGCCGAGGGAGGCGTCCGAGTCGAAGCGCATCAGCGAGACGCGCAGCCAGCGGAACTGGGAACCGTCCACGCCGTTGTTGTCGAGGCTGTCCCACGAGCAGCTGCCGCGCAGCGCCGTGTCCGTGGACGTGCCGGCCTTGCCCTTGTCCTTCGCCTTCGGCACCAGGTCAGCGAGCGTCTTCTTCGACAGGACCTCGCAGGGCTCGGGAAGCTTGCCGTACGCGGCCTTCTCCACGGCCGCGGGCTTGTCCTCCCCGGCCTTCTTGGAGGCGGACGCCTTCGCGCCCGCGTCCTTCTTGGCCCCGTCGGAGCCGGAGCCGGAGTCGGAGGAGCAGCCGGAGGCGACGAGGATCACCGGTACGGCGGCCGCGCTGACGAGGATGCGGCTCAGACGCTGGCGCTGTCGCTGTGCAGGTCGGTGCATGGTTCCTTCACTCAGTTCGTCTCGTGACGTCCGGTTCGTCTCGTGACGTCGTCGGGTCCGAGGGGCCACGGTACGCGCATGGGGCGGCGGGCGGCTCGCCTTCCCGGGAGCCGGGGCCCCGCCCGGGCCCGCCCCGGCCATCGGTTACTCGTCGAACGCCCCGGCGAGCCCTTCGGCCAGTTCCAGCGCCTTGTCCTGCATTTCCTTGCTGTCGGGGACGTCCGTACGGCGGCCGGGCTGCTCGTCGTACTCGATGGTCACGATGACGTTCGACGTGCGGAACACCACAGTCACGGTGCGGTGACGGGTGGCGGAGGCGGCGGTGGTGAGGGCGTCGTCGAGGAAGGCCTCGTCGCCGAGGTCGTCGAGGGTGCGGGGTTCGAGGCCGACGGGCGGGGTGGCGGGCTGGCTGGTGGGGGCGTCGCTCTCGTCGTCGCTCTTGTCGTCGCTTCCGCTGCCCTTCTCCGCCTCGTCGCCCTCGTCGCCCTTGTCTCCCTCGTCTTCCTTGCCGGCCTTGTCGGTCTTGTCGGTCTTTCCGCCCTGGGCCTTGTCGCTCGCGGCCGGGTCGTCGGCGTCGCCGGACTCCTTCGTGGACCGGGCGTCGGGGCTGGAAGCGGAGGGCTCGGGGAGGTCCGCGGCCCGGAGCTTGGTCGCGTAGACCTGCCCGGCGCGGTCGTCGTCGCTGACCGTGCCGTCGTAGGAGACGACGCGCTCGAAGTCGATGAGGAGGTGGTGGGAGGCGTCGGACGACTCGACCTTCCAGCGGCAGCCGACGCGCCGGTCGGTGTCGTACGTCACCTCGGGCGTGCCCTCGTACGCCTTCTCGCGCTGCTCGGCGTCTTCCATCTCCTTGAGGCCGGGCAGCATCGCGTCGAGGGTGCCGGGCTCGACCTCGCCGCAGGGCTCGGGGAGCGTGCGGTACTTGCCCGGCTCGGCGGGGACGCTGGAGCTGCCGCTGTCCCCGGGCTTGGAGTCGGTGGACGCGTCGCCGGAGCTGGAGCCTCCGGTGCAGCCGGCGAGCAGCGCCGCGAGGAGCGCGGCGACACCAGGTGCGTAGACCTTCCGCTGCACCGTGATGGCTCCTCTCGTTGGGGATATTCGGTTGCCGCTGGTGGGCGACCGGTGGACACAATGTCTATCGCACGCGCTGCCGTGGACGCCGGTCCGTCATCCCTTTCGTTGACCTTGGCGCCGGTATTTGCGCTTCATGTGCTTCTGGGCTTGTAGTGGAGTACGGGGGATACGGGGGAATGAGGACGATATGTCGTACGTAGAGGTTCCCGGCGCGAAGGTGCCGATACGGATGTGGGCCGACCCGGCGTCGGTCGAGGATTCGGCGATGCGGCAGTTGCAGAACGTGGCGACGCTGCCGTGGATCAAGGGTCTGGCGGTCATGCCGGACGTCCACTTCGGCAAGGGCGCGACGGTCGGCTCGGTGATCGCCATGCAGGGCGCGGTCTGCCCGGCGGCGGTCGGCGTCGACATCGGCTGCGGCATGTCGGCGGTCAGGACGTCGCTGACCGCGAACGACCTGCCCGGTGATCTGTCGCGACTGCGGTCGAAGATCGAGCAGGCGATTCCGGTGGGGCGCGGCATGCACGACGACCCCGTCGAGCCGGGGCGCTTCCATGGGATGGCGACAGCGGGGTGGGACGACTTCTGGTCGCGTTTCGACGGAGTCGCCGATGCGGTCAGGTTCCGCGAGGAGCGTGCCACCAAGCAGATGGGGACCCTCGGCGGGGGAAATCACTTCGTAGAAGTATGCATCGATTCGTCCGATTCGGTGTGGCTCATGCTTCACTCCGGCTCCCGGAACATCGGCAAGGAACTGGCCGACCACCACATCGGTGTGGCCCAGAAGCTGCCGCACAACCAAGGGCTGATCGACCGTGATCTCGCCGTCTTCGTCTCGGACACACCGCAGATGGCGGCCTATCGGAACGACCTGTTCTGGGCGCAGGAGTACGCGAAGTACAACCGCGCGATCATGATGGGGCTCCTCAAGGACGTCGTCCGCAAGGAGTTCAAGAAGGCGAAGGTGGCCTTCGAGCCGGAGATCAGCTGCCATCACAACTACGTCAGCGAAGAGCGCTATGACGGTATGGACCTGCTGGTCACCCGCAAGGGCGCGATCCGCGCCGGCAGCGGTGACTTCGGGATCATCCCCGGCTCGATGGGCACGGGCTCGTACATCGTGAAGGGCCTCGGCAGCGAAGCGTCCTTCAACTCGGCCTCGCACGGCGCCGGCCGCCGTATGAGCCGGGGGGCGGCCAAGCGCCGCTTCACGGCGAAGGACCTGGAGGAGCAGACGCGGGGCGTCGAGTGCCGCAAGGACTCGGGCGTCGTGGACGAGATCCCGGGCGCGTACAAGCCGATCGAGCAGGTCATCGATCAGCAGCGGGACCTGGTCGAGGTCGTGGCGAAGCTGAAGCAGGTCATCTGCGTGAAGGGCTGAGCCTTCACCGGGCGTGCTTGGCGGATTCCGCGCAGGCCGGCATCAAAGCTCCCTGTGCACCTTGGTGTTGGACGCCTGGGCGCGGGGGCGGACCACCAGCAGGTCGATGTTGACGTGGGGCGGGCGGGTGACCGCCCAGGTGATGGTGTCCGCCACGTCGTCGGCCGTGAGCGGCTCGGCGACGCCCGCGTAGACCTTCGCGGCCTTCTCGGAGTCGCCGCCGAAGCGGGTCAGCGCGAACTCGTCCGTCTTGACCATGCCGGGCGCGACCTCGATGACGCGGACCGGGGTGCCGACGATCTCCAGGCGGAGGGTCTCGGCGAGGACGTGCTCGGCGTGCTTTGCGGCGACGTAGCCGCCTCCGCCTTCGTACGTCCCGTGGCCCGCCGTGGAGGAGAGCACCACGATCGTGCCGTCGCCGCTCGCGGTGAGCGCGGGCAGCAGTGCCTGTGTGACGTTCAGCGTGCCGATGACGTTCGTCTCGTACATCTGGCGCCAGTCGTCGGGGGCGGCCGCGGCGACGGTGTCCGCGCCGAGCGCGCCGCCCGCGTTGTTCACCAGGACCGCGATCTTCTTGAAGGCCGTCGCGAACGTGTCCACCGCCGTGCGGTCGGTGATGTCGAGCGCGTACGCCATCGCGTCGTGCCCGGCGTCCGTCAGCTCGGCGGCGAGCGCCTCGATGCGGTCCTTGCGGCGCGCGGTGAGGACGACGCGGTAGCCGGCGGCGGCCAGGCCGCGCGCGGTGGCGGCGCCGATGCCGCTGCTGGCGCCGGTGACGATCGCGATGCGCTTGCCTGCGGCGGTCATGGTTCGCTCCTCGGACTGGCGGAGATCTAGGCGGACCTGTGTTCGTACGTCAGCCAGGATAGGCGTGCCGT
Organism: Streptomyces sp. NPDC003379; assembly: GCF_053589195.1. Lineage (NCBI taxonomy): Bacteria > Bacillati > Actinomycetota > Actinomycetes > Kitasatosporales > Streptomycetaceae > Streptomyces > Streptomyces sp. NPDC003379. The sequence continues at coordinate 27,636 of NZ_JBSFRK010000013.1, forward strand.
TCAGCGGCCTCGCGGCGCGTACATGATCACGGCCATGCCGACGAGGCAGATCAGGGCGCCGATGACGTCCCACCGGTCCGGCCGGTAGCCGTCCGCGACCATGCCCCAGGCGATCGAGCCCGCGACGAAGACCCCGCCGTACGCGGCGAGGACGCGGCCGAACTCGGCATCCGGCTGGAGCGTGGCCACGAAGCCGTAGACGCCGAGTGCGATGACGCCCGCGCCGATCCAGGCCCAGCCGCGGTGCTCGCGCACGCCCTGCCAGACGAGCCAGGCCCCGCCGATCTCGAAGAGGGCGGCGAGGAGGAAGAGGGTGGCGGAGCGGGCGTTGAGCATGCAGGAAGGGTGGCATGGGGAGATGTCCGCCGTGGAGCGGCGGGCTTGGGGGTGGCGGTCAGCCCCCGTCCAAGGCGAGACGCCAGTCGTTGCAGGGGTGCCAGTTCCCCGCCGGGTACTCGATGGACGCCTCGCCCCGCAGAGTGAAGCCCGCCTTGCGGCACACCGCGTTGGACGCCCCGTGCCCCGTCGCGGGGAACGCGTGGAGGAAGGCGTGGCGGCCCGCCGTCCTCGCCTTCTCAGCGACCAGTCGCGCCGCGCCCGCCGCGACGCCCCTGCCCTGGAACTCCGGCAGGACGCCCCAGCCGGTCTCCCAGACGGTCTCGCCCTGCCAGGTCGTCTCCCAGTAGCCGATCGAGCCGGCTGTCACGCCGGTCGAGTCGGCCGTCCCGCCTGCCAGGGTGATGCGGAACATCTGGCCCTTGTCGTCGAGCCCGAGGTAGCGGCGGTGCCGGTCCGCCAGCTTCTCGGGGGTCTCGGGGCCGCCCAAGTGCTCCGTCAGCTCCGGCGTGTTGAGCCGGGTGAGCAGCGCGAGGCCACCCTCGTCCGACCAGGGTTCGAGGCGCAGGTCCGGCCGTTGTGATCGCTCCATGCGTCCAACGGTAGGGGGCGGGTCCGACAACGGGTGCCGGGGGCCCTCGGGCCGCCGGGAACAGCCGGGGCGGGGCCGCCGTTCGGAGACCCGACCACCGGGCGCTCCGACCGGGAAGCCGGTGCTGGTCGGGCGCGACCGGTGGCACCGCTCGGCACTCGCTGGTCACCGACCACGCCCTGCGCCCGCTCTTCACCCCTCTGCGGGCGCTCGTCCTGCCGACCGCCGTCTACGCGGCGTCGGAGGACCGGGGCGAGGAGGGCCTCGCGGCGCGGATCACCCGCGCGGGCGCCGAGCCGGCGCGCTTCATGGCGCCCGCCGGGGGCCGCACGGAGGTGCCCGACACCGAAACGGCCGCGGCGATCGCGCCGCCCCGCTCGCTGACGGGCGCGATCACGTCGGTGGACCCGGCGGGCGGCTTCGAGGTCGTGCCGTTCGAGCAGCGGCTCGCCGCGCTGCGGGCGGCGTGACGGGACGTCAGGGCCACACCAGGCAGTACGCCTGGTGGCCCGCGTCGTGCAGGCGGTGACTGAAGTCCTGCCACTCGTGGAGGAGTTGGTAGACGTTGAAGGCGTCGCGGGGGCCGCCCCGGTCCGGGACCGTCGACCATATGAAGGCGGCGGCGCCCACCGACTCCTCGCCGATACCGCGCAGCGGGTCGACGACGGTCATGGGGAGCTTCACCACGGCGTAGTCGGGGTGGAGGACGACCAGCTCCAGCGGGGGGACCTTGTGCAGGGGTATGCCCTCGATGCCGGTCAGGACCATCGCGGCCATCGTCTCCGGCTTGATCTTCGTGAACATGCCGCCCATGCCGAGCTCGTCGCCGCCGAGCTCCTCGGGCCGCATCGAGATGGGCACGCGGGCGGCGGTCGCGCCGTCCGGGGCTCCGAAGTACTTGTACGTCACCCCCACCCCGCCACTCCTGCTGCTCACCCGGTCCTGCCGGGACTCACCGAACTCGCCCCGCGCCTGGTCGGGCGCCTGCGCCGAGTGCGCTTCCGCCTCGCGTCGGTGCTTGCCCCGCCGGGCACGCCGTGGACCCAGGCCGTCGGTCCCCTCGCCCAGTCCGCCACCGCGATGCATATCTCCACCCGACTGCTTTGCCAGGGCGGCACGGCCCTGTCTTTTCTAGGCCTCGCGGCCCCCGCCACGCAACCCGATCATCGTGTCAGTGACCTCCCCCACGTTCACCCGCTAAAACGTGGAGTGAAACACCTGTCCGCAGGATGTCCGGACCCTCTGACACCATGGCTCGTGTGAGCTTCCCGTATAGCGCCCCAGTTTCGCAGACTCTTTTCGACCGTGCGGCGGCCGTGACGCCCGGCGGTGTGAACTCTCCCGTGCGCGCGTTCCGCGCTGTGGGTGGTACGCCCCGTTTCATGGTGTCCGGTACCGGTCCGTACCTGACCGACGCCGACGGCCGCGAGTACGTCGACCTCGTGTGCTCGTGGGGTCCCATGATCCTCGGCCACTCCCACCCCGAGGTGATCGCCGCCGTGCAGGAGGCCGTCGCGCGCGGCACCTCCTTCGGTACGCCGGGTGAGGGCGAGGTCGCGCTCGCCGAGGAGATCGTGGCCCGCATCGAACCCGTCGAGCAGGTGCGGCTCGTCTCCAGCGGCACCGAGGCGACCATGTCCGCCATCCGGCTGGCCCGCGGCTTCACCGGCCGCGCCAAGGTGGTCAAGTTCGCCGGGTGCTACCACGGGCACGTCGACGCCCTGCTGGCCGCCGCCGGCTCGGGCGTGGCGACCCTCGGACTCCCCGACACGCCGGGCGTCACCGGCGCGCAGGCCGGCGACACCATCGTCGTCCCGTACAACGACCTGGACGCCGTCCGCGCCGCCTTCGCCGCGCACCCCGGGCAGATCGCCTGCGTCATCACCGAGGCGTCGCCGGGCAACATGGGCGTCGTACCGCCGGGTGAGGGCTTCAACCAGGGCCTCGCTGACCTGTGCCGCCAGAACGGCGCGCTGTACATCTCCGACGAGGTCATGACCGGCTTCCGTACGTCGAAGGCCGGCTGGTTCGGCGTCGACGGTGTGCGGCCCGACCTGATGACCTTCGGCAAGGTCATGGGCGGCGGCTTCCCCGCCGCGGCCTTCGGCGGGCGCGCCGACGTCATGGAGCGCCTCGCCCCGGCGGGCCCCGTCTACCAGGCGGGCACGCTCTCCGGGAACCCGGTCGCCACGGCCGCGGGCCTGGCGCAGCTGAGGCTCCTGGACGACGCGGCGTACGACAAGGTCGACGCCGTCTCCGAGCGGCTGCGGGGCCTGGTGACCGAGGCGCTGAGCAAGGAGGGCGTCGCGCACACGGTGCAGAACGCGTCCAACATGTTCTCCGTCTTCTTCACCGACGGCGCGGTGCGCAACTACGAGGAGGCGAAGGCGCAGGAGTCCTTCCGCTTCACCGCCTTCTTCCACTCGATGCTGTCGCAGGGCGTCTATCTGCCGCCCTCCGCCTTCGAGTCGTGGTTCGTGTCCACCGCCCACGACGAGCGGGCCGTCGAGCGGATCGCCGCCGCCCTGCCGGGCGCCGCGCGCGCCGCCGCGGAAGCGACGGAGGTCACGGCATGAGCGCCGCCGCGGCGGGCGACGAGCTGACCGTCGTCCATGTGATGCGCCACGGCGAGGTGCACAACCCCGAGGGGATCCTGTACGGGCGGCTGCCCGACTACCACCTCTCGGAGCTGGGCCGGCAGATGGCCGACCGGGTCGCCGAGCACCTCGCGCAGCGCGACGTCACGCACGTCGTCGCCTCGCCGCTGGACCGCGCCCAGGAGACGGCCGCGCCGATCGCCAAGGTGCACGGCCTGGACCTCGCCACCGACGCCCGGCTCATCGAGGCGGGCAACGTCTTCGAGGGCAAGACCTTCGGGGTCGGCGACGGCGCGCTGAAGAACCCCGACAACTGGCGGCACCTCTTCAACCCCTTCAAGCCGTCCTGGGGCGAGCCGTACGTCGAGCAGGTCGTACGGATGATGGGCGCCCTGGACGCGGCCAAGGACGCGGCCCGCGGGCACGAGGCGGTCTGCGTCAGCCACCAGCTGCCGATCTGGATCGTGCGCAGCTTCGTGGAGAAGCGGCGCCTGTGGCACGACCCGCGCAAGCGGCAGTGCACGCTCGCCTCGCTGACGACGTTCACCTACCGCGGTGACCGGATCGTCTCGGTGGGCTACAGCGAGCCGGCCCGCGATCTCGTCCCCGCGCATCTGCGCGCGGGCGCCAAGCCGGTGAAGGGCAAGAGCAAAGCCTTCGGTGCTTAACCCGCCCGCTTTCATCGGCGTCGCGTAATCACGCCCGTAATCGCGTCGCGCAATTGCACGGCGTGATCGCGTCGCGACTGTAAGTCCCTTTTGGGTAAAACACGTTAAATAAACGCGATGTGCAGGAACCCCGCTGTTCGTCGCGCCCTCTCACAGGTCGTCCCTCTTGCAAGCCACATACGGCAGGGCGGACCCAAGGGCGCGACGAATGGGGATGGAATGCGCGACATCAGCCGCAGGGGAATGCTCGGACTCGGAGCCGGCGCGGCCGCCGCTTTCGGGCTCGCGGCATGCGGCTCCGGGGCCGACGGGGATTCCTCGGGGCCCGCGGACAAGGCCAAGAACGGGCAGGCCGGAGCCGACAGGCACCGGGCCAAGCCGATCGGTGACGGGTCGACCGCCTACACCGGCACGCAGCCCAAGCAGCCGGGCAAGCCGGTTCCGCTGGAGCCGGGCCAGACGCCCCCGCAGTTCGTCATCTTCTCCTGGGACGGCGCCGGTGAGGTCGGGAACGGACTGTTCCCGCGCTTTCTGAAGCTCGCCGAGGACCACAACGCGCACATGACGTTCTTCCTCTCCGGGCTTTATCTGCTGCCCGAATCGAAGAAGCGCATGTACCGTCCACCGAACAACGCGGTGGGCGCGTCCGACATCGGTTATCTCACCGACGGTCACATCAAGGACACGCTGAAGTACGTACGTCAGGCCTGGCTCGAAGGCCATGAAATCGGCACGCACTTCAACGGGCACTTCTGCACGGGCACCGGGTCGGTCGCCCACTGGACTCCCGCGCAATGGCAGGACGAGATCGACCAGGCCAAGTCCTTTGTGAAGAAGTGGCGTACGAACACCGGCTGGACCGATCTGCCGTCGCTGCCCTTCGACTACGACAAGGAACTCGTCGGCGGCCGCACGCCCTGTCTGCTCGGCCAGGACAACCTGCTGCCGACCGCGAAGAAGTTGGGGTGGCGCTATGACGCCTCCTCGCCCGGCGGGCGCCAGCGCTGGCCCGAGAAGAAGATGGGCGTCTGGGACCTGCCGCTGCAGGCGGTGCCCTTCCCCGGGCACTCCTTCGAGGTCCTGTCGATGGACTACAACATCCTCGCCAACCAGTCGCAGAACTCCACGAAGGCGCCGCCCCACAACTACCCGGGCTGGCGCAAGCAGGCCACCGAGGCCTACATATCCGGGTTCAAGCGGGCCTACGAGACCAACCGCGCGCCGTTCTTCATAGGCAACCACTTCGAGGAGTGGAACGGCGGCATCTACATGGACGCCGTCGAGGACGCCCTGAAGCACATCGCCGGGAAGAAGGACGTACGTCTGGTCTCCTTCCGGCAGTTCGTCGACTGGCTCGACGTGCAGGACCCCAAGGTGCTCAAGCAGCTCCAGGGCCTCGATGTCGGCCAGCAGCCCGCGGGCGGTTGGAAGGGGCTCGGAAAGGCCGCCTGAAATGGGGTCTTTCCGCAACCGCGGGGGGTGCGGAAGATCCCCGAAACAGACATGCGAAACTTTTCACATGAGTGCCGCCTGCCGCGCCCCCCAGAGCACGAACCGCAGCCGTAGCCGCCGTCCGGGCGGCCGCCGCGGCCGTGTGGCCCTGATGTCCGCCGGAGCCGCGGTCGGTGCGCTGGTCCTCTCGGCGTGCGGCTCGGGCGGCATGTCCGGTGGTTCGGGCAACACCAACTTCGTGGCCGGCTCGGACGGCATCGCCACCGCGAAGAAGGCGGACCGCAAGCCGCTCCCCGAGCTCGACGGCGAGACCCTCGAAGGCAAGCACCTGAACCTCGCCAAGGCGTACAAGGGCAAGATCCTCGTCATCAACGTCTGGGGCTCCTGGTGCGCGCCGTGCCGGGCCGAGGCGCCGAACTTCGTGAAGATCGCCGCCGAGACGAAGGCCAAGGGCGTCGAGTTCGTCGGCATCAACACCCGTGACCCCGAGCGCGGCCCGGCGATCGCGTTCGAGAAGCAGCACAAGGTCCGTTACCCGAGCCTGTACGACCCGACGGGCAAGCTGATGCTGCGCTTCCCCAAGGGCACGATGAACCCGAACTTCATCCCCTCGACGCTCGTCGTCGACCGGGACGGCAAGATCGCGGCCCGCTCGCAGCAGCCGCTGAACGAAGAGAAGCTGCGGAAGATGATCGACCCCGTGCTCGCGGAGAAGTGATGCTCACCCTCGCGGCCATCAGCGGCCCGAACCAGACCGTCATGAGCGGGGCGCTGCTTCTCGCGATCCCGGTCGCCCTGCTCGGCGGGCTCGTCTCCTTCTTCTCGCCGTGCGTCCTGCCGCTCGTCCCCGGTTATCTGTCGTACGTCACCGGGGTCAGCGGCCAGGACATGGCCGAGGCCAAGCGGGGGCGGATGGTCGCGGGCTCCGGGCTCTTCGTGCTCGGCTTCACCGCGGTCTTCGTCTCCTACGGGGCGCTGTTCGGGGAGTTCGGCCGGACCCTGCAGGACTACCAGAGCACCATCTCCAAGGTGCTCGGCGCGATGATGATCCTGCTCGGGTTCTTCTTCATGGGGCTCACGCCCTTCCTCTCGCAGCGCGAGTTCCGCTTCCACAAGAAGCCCGCCGTCGGGCTCGCGGGCGCCCCGGTACTGGGCGCCCTCTTCGCCGTCGGCTGGGCGCCCTGTGTCGGCCCGACGCTCGCCGCCGTCAGCGCGCTCTCCCTGCAGCAGGCGAGCGCGGGGCGCGGCGCGCTGCTGAGCGTCGCGTACTGCCTGGGGCTCGGCGTACCGTTCATCGTCGCGGCCGTCGCCTTCCGCAAGGCACTGGGCGCCTTCAGCTGGGTGAAGCGGCACTATGTCTGGGTGATGCGCGTCGGCGGCATCATGATGATCGCGACCGGCCTGCTGCTCGTCACCGGTGTGTGGGACAGCATGGTGCAGCAGATGCAGGTCTGGACGAGCAGTTACACCGTGGGGATTTGATCCATGAGCAAGACCGAAGCCCCCGAGCAGCGGGACGACCTCGGCGCCGCGGGTGAGCAGCTGTCGACCGCCCCCCGGGAGGAGTCGCCGAACCTGCCCTCCCTCGGCGTGATCGGCTGGCTGCGCTGGTTCTGGCGGCAGCTCACCTCGATGCGGGTCGCGCTGATCCTGCTCCTGCTGCTCTCGCTCGGCGCGATCCCTGGTTCGCTGATCCCGCAGAGCAACGTCGACGAGCTCAAGGTCCAGGACTTCATGGACCGGCACACCACGCTCGGCCCGGTCTACGACAAGCTCCAGCTCTTCGACGTCTACAGCTCGGTGTGGTTCTCCGCGATCTACATCCTGCTGTTCGTCTCCCTCATCGGCTGCATCGTGCCGCGCACCTGGCAGTTCGTCGGCCAGCTGCGCGGTCGTCCGCCGGGCGCGCCGCGCAAGCTGACGCGGCTTCCCGCGTACACGACGTGGCGCACCGACGCCGAGCCCGAGCAGGTGCACGAGGCGGCGCTCGCGCTGCTCAAGCGGCGCCGCTTCCGGGCAGACAGCACCGCGGACTCGGTCGCCGCCGAGAAGGGCTATCTGCGCGAGGCCGGGAACCTGATGTTCCATATCGCGCTGATCGTGATGCTGATCGCCTTCGCCGCCGGACAGCTCTTCAAGTCCGAGGGCGGCAAGCTGGTCATGGAGGGCGACGGCTTCTCCAACACGCTCTCCCAGTACGACGACTTCAAGTCCGGCAGCCTCTTCGACACCGGTGACCTGGCGCCGTTCAGCTTCAAGCTCGACGACTTCGAGGGAACGTACGAGAAGTCGGGCCCCAACCGCGGCACGCCCCGCACCTACCAGGCGAACGTCACCTACAGCGAAGGCGTCCACGGCCCCGAGAAGAAGCAGGCCATCAAGGTCAACGAGCCGCTGGAAATCGACGGCTCGAAGGTCTACCTCATCGGCCACGGCTACGCCCCGAAGGTCACCGTCCGCGACGGTGAGGGCAAGGTCGTCTACGAGAGTGCCGTGCCGCTGCTGCCCATCGACCAGAACGGCACCGCGACCGGCGCCATCAAGGTCCTGGACGGCTACAAGAACAAGAGCGGCAAGAAGGAACAGCTCGGCTTCAACGCCTTCTTCGTGCCGACCTTCGCGGGCGAGGGCAAGGGGCAGATGTTCTCGCAGTTCCCCGCGGCCGACTTCCCGGTGCTCGCGCTGTCCGCCTACCACGGCAGCCTGGGCGTCGACTCCGGTGTCCCGCAGAACGTGTACCAGCTCGACACCCGGAAGATGACCAAGTTCAAGGACTCCAAGGGCGAGCTGTTCAAGAAGCGGCTGCTGCCCGGCGAGACCATGAAGCTGCCCAACGGCGCGGGCTCGATCACCTTCGAGAAGGACCTCAAGGAGTGGGCGACCTTCCAGATCTCCCAGGAGCCCGGCTCCGTGTGGGCGCTGGCCGGCGCGCTCGCCGCCATCGCGGGCCTCGCCGGGTCGCTGTTCATCCAGCGCCGCCGCGTATGGGTGCGGGCGGTGCGGGGCGCCGACGGCGTCACGGTCGTGGAGATGGCGGGCCTCGGCCGCAGCGAGTCCTCCAAGCTTCCCGAGGAACTGTCCGACCTCGCCGCCCACCTGCACGAGAAGGCGCCGAGCGCGCCAGACCCAGCCGAAGGGGCTGAGAAGTGAATCTCGCCACCACCCTGGCCGCCGAACCCAACGAGGACCTCGCGCACATCAGCAATGTGCTGATCTACTCCGCGATGGCCGTCTACCTCCTGGCCTTCTTCGCGCACATGGCGGAGTGGCTCTTCGGCAGCCGCAGCAAGGTCGCCCGCACCGCCGCCGCGCTCACCCCGAGCAAGGCCGCGGCGACGGCGCCCGCGGTCACCGTCCAGGCCAAGGGCGGCACCGCCACCCTGGAGCGCCCGCAGGTCGTCACGCGGTCCGTCTCGGGGGCCCGGGACGTGCCGGACGGTCCCGGCGCCGCGGCGGGGGACGAGAAGGGCGACCTCTACGGCCGCATCGCGGTCTCCCTCACCGTGCTCGCGTTCCTGCTGGAGTTCGGCGGGGTGCTCACCCGCGCCCTGTCGGTGCAGCGGGCGCCGTGGGGCAACATGTACGAGTTCAGCATCACCTTCTCCACCGTCGCCGTCGGCGTGTACCTGGTGCTGATGGCGCTGAAGAAGAACATCGCCTGGCTCGGCCTCCCCCTGGTCACCACGGTCCTGCTCGACCTCGGTCTCGCCGTCACCGTCCTGTACACCTCCAGCGACCAGCTGGTCCCGGCCCTGCACTCGTACTGGCTGTGGATCCACGTCTCCACCGCGATCTTCTGCGGCGCCGTCTTCTACGTCGGCGGGGTCGGCACGCTGCTCTACCTCTTCCGGGACAGCTACGAGGCCAAGCTGCAGCGCGGCGGGCAGCCCGGCAAGTTCGCCACGTCCGTCCTGGAGCGGCTCCCCTCGGCGGCCACGCTCGACAAGTTCTCGTACCGCCTGAACGCCGCGATCTTCCCGCTGTGGACGTTCACGATCATCGCTGGTGCGATCTGGGCGGGCGACGCCTGGGGCCGCTACTGGGGCTGGGACCCCAAGGAGGTCTGGTCCTTCATCACCTGGGTCGCGTACGCCTGCTACCTGCACGCCCGCGCCACGGCCGGCTGGAAGGGCCGCAAGGCCGCCTACCTGGCCCTGATCGCCTTCGGCTGCTGGCTGTTCAACTACTACGGGGTGAACATCTTCGTCACCGGCAAGCACTCGTACGCCGGAGTCTGAACCGCGAGGTGCGGAACGGAGCATGCCGGGTCAGGCTGGTGCCATGACCGTGACGATCGGGCAGGGCGCCGGCCGGACCGAGGGGGACACCCAGCACCTCCACTACGAGCTGCGTCTTCCCCACCCTGTGGAGAAGGTCTGGGCGGCGGTGGCCACCCCCGGCGGGCTGCCGGGGTGGCTGGCCGCCGCCGATGTGTTCGAGCCCCGGCTGGGCGGCGCGGTCACGCTGCGGTGGCTGAACGGCGAGGAGGACGCCGTGCACTCCGGGCACGTCACGGCCTGGGACCCGGACGTCGTCGCCGAGTACACGATCGATCTGCACGGCCGGTGCCGCTTCCACCTGGAACCGGCGGGGGACTCCGCCACCACGCTGCGCTTCACCAACGAGTTCGACGGCGACGACGCGCTGCGGCTCGACTGCCTCGCCGGGTGGCACGACCACTTCGAGTTCCTCGCGGACGCGCTGGACGGCCGTCCCAAGGACTGGTCGACGTGGAACCTGGACCGCTGGCGCGAGCTGCGGGAGGCGTACGCCGCCGGGTGACGTCACGAGGGCGGGCGGCCGTCCGTCGGGTCCACGGTGATCGCGTCCAGCTGCCCGCGCAGGTACGTGTGCGAGTCCACGCCCCTGACGTCCGTGCCCGGGTCGCACTCGTAGAAGTACACGAGCGACGTCAGCTCCTCCGCCGGGGCGTCGGGCGGCGGCGGCAGGACCCGGTGGCGGCCCGAGCGCCAGCGGCCGTCCGTCCAGTGGGCCATCAGGTCGCCGATGTTGATGGTGAAGGCGTCCGGGTCGAAGGGCGCGTCCTCCCAGCCGCCCTCGTCCGTGAAGACCTGGAGGCCGCCCTTGCCCGCCTGGCGGTCCAGGACGGTGACCGTGCCGAAGTCGGTGTGCGGGCCGATGCGGAACTGGCCCGGCTCGGGCTCGCCCACCCGCTCCGTGCCCGGATACCAGTTGATGTTGAAGCCCCAGGTGGGGTGGCCCGTATGGCGGGTGAAGAAGTCGTCGTCCTCGCCGAGCGCGACGCCGAGCAGTGCGAGGAGGCGGTCGGAGAGCGACCGCATCTCGCGCAGATACGTCTCCACGAGGGCCCGCAGCTCAGGGGCCTCGGCCGGCCAGGTGTTCGGGGCGAACCACTCGGCGTCCACGGCCGCGTTCCCTGTCGGCTCGTCCGCCGCGAAGGACAGTGACTCCTTGAGGTCCGGGGGAGCGGCCGTGCCCTCCGCGTAGCTGTTGGCCTCGGCGCCCGGCCCGAGCCAGCCGCGCCCGCCGACCTGCACCGCGTACGGCCGCTTCGCCCCGGCGGGCAGGTGGAAGAAGCCGCGGGCCGACTCCCTGATCGCCGCGCGCAGGCCCGGGTCGACGCCGTGCCCGGTCACCAGGAGGAACCCGGCGGTGCGCAGGGCGGCGTCGACGGTACGGGCCGTCCGCGCGCGGGCCCCGGGGTCGCCGGACAGCCACGGCCGCAGGTCGACCGTGGGGATGCGGGATGCGCTGCTCATGCCTCCCATCGTGCCCACGCGGGCCCGCGGTCAGCCCTTATCGGCGGGGCCGATGGGCCCATCGGCAGGACGCCCCACTGGCGCGTGGACCAGCACCTTCGCCCGCTCGTACGTTCCTGCCATGACCCCAGAGAACAAGGGCACGGCCCAGCTCACCGCCGCCATGGTGCTCTCCGGCACCCTCGGCGTCTTCGTCGTCGAGTCCGGCGCCTCCGCCTTCGACGTCGTCTTCTTCCGCGTCCTGTTCGGCGCCCTCGCCCTTGGCGCGTACGCCGCCGCCCGCGGCTACTTCCGCGACCACGGCCTCACCCCGAAGAAGCTCGGACTCGCCGCGCTCGGCGGCCTTTTCATCGTCTTCAACTGGGTGTTCCTCTTCAAGGCGTACGAGGCCACGTCGATCTCCCTGGCCACCGTCGTCTACCACACGCAGCCCTTCTTCCTGGTGCTGCTCAGCGCCCTCGTCCTGCGCGAGCGCCTGTCCCGCTCGCAACTGGGGTGGCTGGCGGCCGCGTTCGCGGGGCTCGTGCTCGTCTCCGGGGTGCGGCCCGGCGACACAGGATCGCTCGCCGGCATCGGGCTCGCGCTCCTCGCCGCCGTCCTCTATGCCCTGTCCACGCTCGTCACCAAGCGCGTCACGGGCGTACGCCCCCACCTGATCGCCCTGGTCCAGGTCCTCGTCGGCATCCCGCTGCTGCTGCCCTTCGCCGACTTCGGCGCGATGAGCGGCACGGGGACGAGGTGGGCCTGGCTCGTCGGCCTCGGGGTGATCCACACCGGTCTGATGTACGTCCTGATGTACGCGGCGTACGCGAAGCTGCCCACCGCCAAGATCGCCGTGCTCGCCTTCACCTACCCGGCCGTCGCGATGGTCGCCGACCGGGCGGTCTACGGCCACCACATCGGGCTCGTCCAGGCGCTCGGCGTCCCGCTGATCGTCCTGGCGAGCCTCAAGGTGACGCTTGCTCCCGCACGAGCCGCACGGCCTGCTCCACGAACAGCCGGACATGCGGAGGAAGCCGCTTCCCCGACCGCCACGCGAGCTGGGTCCACAGCGTGAACGGCGGCTCCCACGGCAGCCGTACGAGCGTGCTGCCCTCCGCCAGCTCCCGCGCCACCGCCACGGCGGGCAGCAGCGCCACGCCGAGCCCGCCCGCCACGCCCTGCTTGGTCGCCTCGATGGTGCCGAACTCCATGAACGGCGGCGGCGCGCCGGTCCGCTCGCACAGCTCCGCCTCGAAGAGGTCCCGGTACGGGCAGCCGGGCTCGGTGCCGACGAGCTGCACCGCCGCCAGGTCACCGGTGGCGAGCGCGTCCGCGCCGCGCGCGGCCAGGGGGTGGGCCGGAGCGCAGACGAGGACCAGCGGCTCCTCGGCGAGGACCTCCGTCTGAAGGCCCTGGTGCTCGGTCCCCGGCTCCATCAGGAACCCCACGTCGTACGTCCCCTGCCGCAGCGCGTGCCGGGTCTCGTCGCCCAGCGTGGGGCGCAGGGAGAGCCGCACCTTCGGATAGCGGTGGTGGAAGAGTTCCAGGAGCGGCGGCAGCCGGTAGGAGGTCAGCGACTCCATCGTGCCGACCGCGATCGTGCCGGACGGCTCCTCGGCGCCGACGACCGCGGCCCGCGCCTCGTCGGTGAGATCGATGATCTGCCGGGCGTAGGGGAGCAGCCGCGTCCCCGCCTCGGTCAGCCGGATGCGGCTGCCGAGCCGGTCGAAGAGCTCCGTGCCGAGCGAGGACTCCAGGGTCCGGATCTGACTGGTCACGCTGGACTGCGCGTACGCCAGCTCGGTGGCGGCCCGGGTGAAGCTGAGGACGGTGGCGACCTTCTCGAAGGTCACGAGCAGCCGCAGTTCCACGGCCCGTCAGCCCTCGTCGCCCTTGCCCCGCTTCTTCCCACCGTCGTCGTCGCCGTCGGGCTCCTCGTCCTTGAGGGACTTCAGGAACTCGGGGTTGTCGTCGGGCGCCACCCACCGGGTCCGGCCACGCGCGGCGCCTCTGCCACCCGGGGCGTGCCGCACCTTGCCCGTGGCGAACCAGGCGATCGGGCCGAGCAGCACCTCGCCGAAGAGCAGCACGATGATGACCCACACCACCTTGGGCAGATGCCTGATCTCCTTCTCCGGAGTGTTCAGGACATCGATGAAGGCGTAGATCCACACCGCCAGGACCAGCAGGAACGGCAGATACCTGAGCATGGTGGCGCGGTCCCCCAAGCGGTGGCGGCAGGAGCGGTGCGTGCCCCCGGTGACGGGGCCAGGGTAGCCGGTGCCGGATACTGGAACGCATGGCTTACGACGATCTTCGCTCCCTGCTCCGTGCACTGGAGCGCGAGGGCGATCTCAAGCGCATCAAGGCCGAGGTCGACCCGTACCTGGAAGTGGGTGAGATCGTCGACCGGGTACAGAAGGCCGGCGGCCCCGCGCTCCTCTTCGAGAACGTCTTGGGCTCGGCGATGCCCCTGGCGATGAACGTGTACGGGACGGACCGCCGCCTGCTCAAGGCGCTGGGCCTGAAGTCGTACGGCGAGATCAGCGAGAAGATCGGCGGCCTCCTCAAGCCGGAGCTGCCGCACGGCTTCGTCGGGGTGCGGGAGGCGTTCGGCAAGCTCGGCGCGATGACGCACGTACCGCCGAAGAAGGTGAAGTCCGAGAGCGCGCCCGTCCAGGAGGTCGTCCTCACGGGAGACGACGTGGACCTGGAGCGGCTGCCCGCGCTCTTCACCTGGCCCGAGGACGGCGGCTCCTTCTTCAACCTCGGCCTGACCCACACCAAGGACCCCGACACCGGGGTGCGCAACCTCGGCCTCTACCGCCTCCAGCGCCACGACAAGCGCACCATCGGCATGCACTGGCAGATCCACAAGGACAGCCGCAACCACTACCAGGTGGCCGCCCGCCGGGGCGAGAGGCTGCCCGTCGCGATCGCCTTCGGCTGCCCGCCGGCCGTCACGTACGCGTCCACCGCGCCGCTGCCCGGTGACATGGACGAGTACATGCTGGCCGGGTTCATCCAGGGCAAGCGCGTCGAGATGGTCGACTGCAAGACGGTGCCGCTCCAGGTGCCCGCGCACGCCGAGGTCGTCATCGAGGGCTGGCTGGAGCCCGGCGAGATGCTTCCCGAGGGGCCCTTCGGCGACCACACCGGCTTCTACACGCCGCAGGAGCCGTTCCCCGCGCTGAAGATCGACTGCGTGACGACGCGGAAGCGGCCGCTGCTCCAGTCCATCGTGGTCGGCCGCCCGCCGACGGAGGACGGCCCGTTGGGCCGCGCGACGGAACGCTTCTTCCTGCCCCTGCTCAAGGTGATCGTCCCGGACATCGTCGACTACCACCTGCCGGAGTCGGGCGGCTTCCACAACTGCGCGATCGTCTCGATCGACAAGAAGTACCCGAAGCACGCGCAGAAGGTCATGCACGCCATCTGGGGCGCGCACATGATGTCCCTGACGAAGCTGATCGTGGTCGTCGACAAGGACTGCGACGTCCACGATCTGCACGAGGTGTCGTGGCGGGCCCTCGGCAACACCGACTACGCCCGTGACCTCACCGTCGTCGAAGGCCCGGTCGACCACCTCGATCACGCCTCCTACCAGCAGTTCTGGGGCGGCAAGGCGGGTATCGACGCGACGCGGAAGCTGCCCGAGGAGGGGTACGTGCGCGACGGCGGCTGGCCGGAGATGGTCGAGTCCGACCCGCAGACGGCGGACCGAGTGACGCGCCGCTGGACGGAGTACGGACTGTGAGCGCCCCCTCCGCCGCGCTGCCGCGGCCCGGGAGGACCAGGGCCTTCCTGCGGCTCGTCATGATCGAGCACTCCGTCTTCGCGCTGCCCTTCGCCTACATCGCCTCCCTGTCCGCGATGTTCCAGCTGGACGAGAACATCCACTGGGGGCGGCTGCTCCTGGTCACCATCTGCATGGTGGGCCTGCGGACGTTCGCCATGGCCGCGAACCGGATCATCGACCGCGAGATCGACGCCCGCAACCCGAGGACCGCCCACCGCGAGCTGGTCACGGGCGCGATGTCGGTGAAGTCCGCGTGGACCGGCGCGCTGGTCGCGCTCGTCGTCTTCCTCGGCGCGGCCGCCCTGCTCAACCCGCTCTGCCTGGCGCTCGCGCCCATCGCCGTGGTCCCGATGGTCGTCTATCCGTACGGCAAGCGGTTCACGAACTTCCCGCAGGCCATCCTCGGACTCGCCCAGGCGATGGGCCCGGTCGGCGCCTGGATCGCGGTCACCGGCGAGTGGTCCTGGCAGGCCGTGATCCTCGGGCTCGCGGTCGGCGTCTGGATCGGCGGCTTCGACCTGATCTACGCCTGCCAGGACGTGGAGACGGACCGCGAGGTCGGCGTGAAGTCGGTGCCCGCGCGGTTCGGCATCCCGGCTGCCATCCGGGGCGCGCGGGGCTGCCATCTGGTGACCACGGCGCTCTTCGTCTGGTACGCGCTCGACACGGGCGCGGGCGCCTTCTTCTGGCTGGGGCTGGTGATCGTGGCCGGTGCCTTCCTGTACGAGCACTCGATCGTGAAGCCGCACGACCTGTCCCGGCTCAACCGCGCCTTCTTCCAGGTGAACGGCTTCATCGGGATCGCCCTGTTCGTGTGCGCGCTGCTCGATCTGCTCGTACGCGGTCTCACGGTCTGACGCGGGCTCACCGCCCGCACGGCCGCCGGATAGGCTTCACTGCGTGAAACCAGGAGATACGGAGCGTAGGCCTTGGATCGTGGGGGTGTCCGGCGCGTCCGGTACGCCCTATGCCGCCGCCGTCCTGCGGGCCCTGCTCGGCGCGGGCGAGAGCGTGGACCTCGTCGTGTCGCGGGCCTCGCGGCTGACGCTGCTCGACGAGACGGGCATCTCCTTCCGCGACGCGCACTGGCGGGACGATCTGCGGCAGTGGCTCGCGCGGGGTGCGGACGGTAAGCCGGACGGCTTCGACGTGCCGGTGGGGTTCCTGGAGGACGTGCGGTACTGGGCCGCCGGTGATCTGGCGGCGGGCCCGTCCTCGGGGTCGTACGCGACGAAGGGGATGCTGATCGTGCCGGCGTCCACGGCGTGCGTGGCCGGGGTGGCGCTCGGCCTCTCGAAGGACCTGCTCCAGCGGTCGGCGAGCGTGACGCTCAAGGAAGGCCGGCGGCTGGTGGTCTGCGTACGCGAGACGCCGCTGAACGGGCAGACGCTGAGGCATCTGGTGAGCCTGGACGAGGCGGGCGCGATCGTGCTGCCCGCCTCCCCGGCGTTCTACGCGGGGGCGACGCACATCCAGGATCTGGTGGACTTCGTCGCCGGGCGGACGCTGGACGCGGCAGGGGTGCCGCACAGCCTGTACCGCCGGTGGAAGGGAGAGCTGGGCTCCGGGTCCGGAGGGGGCTCCGGCCCCCAGGGGGGCTAGCGCTTCTTGGCGGCGCGCTTCCTGCGGGCGTCGGCCTCGGTCGCGGCGGTCCGGTGGGCACGCGAGCGGTTGGCCATGTCCTGGAGCTCGCGCATACGGGCGTAGGCCATCTCGATCGAGTACACGGGGTAACTCACTCCTGAAAATCGAAGGATCGTCGTTGATCTGCTGAGATTGAGAGAGATTTACAGGGTGTAGGCCCTGTTGCGCCTTAGATTCTACACATAGACTCGCGGTATCGCTGAATAATGAAAGGCATCGCACCTATGGACGCCGTGGACAGGCAGCTCATCCAGGCCCTGCGGGAGAACGGCCGGGCCTCGTACGCCGAACTCGGACGGCTCGTGGGCCTCTCCGGGCCCAGCGTCACGGACCGGATCAACCGCCTCGAAGCGGCCGGTGTCATCACCGGCTACCGCGCGACCGTCGACTCCGCCTCGCTCGGCCTCGGCGTCATCGCCCTCATCGGCATCTCGCTCTCCGACGCCGCCGACCACGAGGACGTGGCGCGGCGCCTGAAGGACCTGCACGAGATCGAGGACTGCTGGTTCATCGCGGGCGACGACTCGTACATGCTCAAGGTCAGGGCGAGCGACGTGGACGGCCTGGAGAAGACGATCCGCCGGCTCAGCGGCACGCGGGGCGTGTCCCGGACGCGTACGACGATCGTGCTCTCCACGAAGTGGGAGAACAGGGTCGGGGAGCTGCCCGAGGAGGAGTGAGCGGGGCGGGGAGCGTACGGTTGGCGGGAGTTTGTGGCAGTCGTAGGTCGTAGGTCGCTGGAGAGGTAAGGGCGAGGGCATGGACGCAGGTCTCAAGCGCGAGCTGGAGCAGAAGGTCCGGGACGGTGAGCGGCTGTCCCGCGAGGACGGCATCGCGCTCTACGAGTCGGACGACCTGGCCTGGCTCGGCGGCCTCGCCCACGAGGTGCGCACGCGCAAGAACGGCGACGTCGTGCACTTCAACGTCAACCGCCACCTCAACATGACGAACGTGTGCACCGCGTCGTGCGCGTACTGCTCGTTCCAGCGCAAGCCGGGCGAGAAGGACGCGTACACGATGCGCATCGAGGAGGCCGTCCGCCTCGCCAAGGCGATGGAGGGCGAGAACCTCACCGAGCTGCACATCGTCAACGGCCTGCACCCGAACCTGCCGTGGCGCTACTACCCGCGTTCGCTGAGCGAGCTGAAGAAGGCCCTCCCGAACGTCTCCCTGAAGGCCTTCACGGCCACCGAGATCCACCACTTCGAGACGATCTCCGGCATGTCGGCCTCCGACATCCTGGACGAGCTGATCGAGTCCGGTCTGGAGTCGCTGACCGGCGGCGGCGCGGAGATCTTCGACTGGGAGGTGCGTCAGCACATCGTCGACCACCGCACCCACTGGGAGGACTGGTCGCGCATCCACCGCCTCGCGCACGAGAAGGGTCTGAAGACCCCGTCCACGATGCTGTACGGCCACATCGAGGAGCGGCGCCACCGCGTCGACCACGTGCTGCGGCTGCGTGAGCTCCAGGACGAGACCGGCGGCTTCCAGGTCTTCATCCCGCTGCGCTACCAGCACGACTTCGTGGACATGAAGGACGGCAAGGTCAGGAACCGCCTCCAGGCGCGGACGACCATGGCCTCGGGCGCGGAGGCGCTGAAGACCTTCGCGGTGTCGCGTCTGTTGTTCGACAACGTCCCGCACGTCAAGGTCTTCTGGGTCATGCACGGCCTGCAGACCACGCAGCTCGCGCTCCAGCACGGCGCCGACGACATGGACGGCTCGGTCGTCGAGTACAAGATCACGCACGACGCGGACAACTTCGGCACGCCGAACAAGCTGACGCGGGAGGATCTGCTCGAACTGATCCGCGAGGCGGGCTTCCGGCCCGTCGAGCGGAACACGCGCTACGAGTCGATCCGTGAGTACGAGGGGCCCGATCCGATGCTGCGGGAGACGCCGCAGGCGATGCGGGTCTGACGGGCTCACCCCCTTGCCGGTCACGGCCCCTCCCATGCTTCACTGGAGGGGCTCGTCCTACTCGGGCCCATTTCGGAACGGAAGAGTGGATTGACATGCTCCGCTACACGCTGATGCGCCTCGGGATCTTCGTGGGCTGCTTCCTGGTCGTCTGGGGCCTCGTCTACTCCGGGATGCTGCCGCGCGGCCTCGGCGACTCCAACATGCTGTGGGTCCTGCTGCTGGCGCTGGTCATCTCGGCGCCCATCAGCTTCGTGGTGCTCCGCAAGGAGCGGGACCGCGCCTCCGAGGACGTCGTCGCGCGCGTGGACCGCGCCAAGGCGAACCTGGAGGCGAACCGTACGCAGGAGGACAGCGCGGACGACATGGCGCGTGCGCAGGGCGGCGGCCAGGGTGGCCGCGCGCAGGCGCAGGGTTCGTAAGCTTCGTCACTCTTAGCAGGACCCCGGTCCGGAGCATCCCGCTCCGGGTCGGGGTTCTGTGCGTTCCAGGGGTGCGAGCGGTGACTTACCTCAAACAAGACCTTTGATGTTCTCAAAGCACGAGTGTTAACGTGTTCGACATGAAGACAGCAGCAGCGCACCGTCACGCCATGAGCGTCCCGCTCGTGGCGCGCCTGCATGTCGACCTCTGCCGCTGCATGTCCGCGGCCTGTCACGTCTGACCGTGACCCCCGCTGCGGCGGCGCTGCTGACCCTTCGCGGTCGCCGCTCCCGTACGTCCCCCTCCCCCCTGACTTACCTCACCGGAGTGTGTCCGTGTCCGCGAATTCCGCGACGCCCGCCGACAAGGCGCGCCAGACCGAGAAGCCTGAGCCCCGCTTCCGGATAACCAAGTACCTCAAGATGCCCTTCTGGGCGCAGATCCTCGGCGGTTTGGTGCTCGGCGTGCTGCTCGGCTGGCTCGCGCGAAGCCAGGACATCTCCTGGCTCGTCACCACCCTCTCCAAGGTCGGCGACACCTTCATCGGCCTGCTGAAGCTGGCGGTCGCCCCGCTCGTCTTCTTCGCGATCCTGGTGTCCATCACCAACCTGCGGAAGGTCAACAACGCCGCGCGGCTCGCCACCCGCACCCTGCTGTGGTTCATGATCACGTCGCTGATCGCGGTGGCCATCGGCCTCACCATCGGCCTGCTCACCAACCCCGGCTCCGGCACCGGCCTCACCCCCAAGGACGGCAAGGCGCCCGAGGACGCGGGCTCCTGGATCGACTTCCTGACCGGGATCATCCCGACGGACGTCATCACGCCCTTCACCGAGCTGAACGTCCTCCAGATCGTCTTCATGGCCGCCGTCGCCGGCGTCGCCGTACTGAAGATCGGTGACAAGGCCAAGCCGATCCTGGAGCTGAGCGAGTCGGTTCTCGCGCTGCTGCAGAAGGCCCTGTGGTGGGTCATCAAGCTCTCCCCGATCGGCACCGTCGGCCTCATCGGCTTCGCCATCGCGGACTACGGCTGGAACCTCATCAGCAAGTACGCGACGTTCACCGCGGACATCTACATCGGCTGCGCCCTGGTGATGTTCGGCGTCTACCCGCTGCTGCTCACGTTCGTCGCCAAGGTCAGCCCGATCCAGTTCTTCAAGGGCGCCTGGCCCGCCATCCAGCTCGCCTTCGTCTCGCGCTCCTCGGTCGGCACCATGCCGGTCACCCAGAAGGTCACCGAGCGGCTCGGCGTCCCGAAGGAGTACACGTCCTTCGCGGTGCCCTTCGGCGCCACGACGAAGATGGACGGCTGCGCCGCGATCTACCCGTCGATCGCCGCGATCTTCGTCGCGCAGATCTTCGATGTGGACCTCGGCATCAAGGAGTACGTGCTCATCGCGTTCGTGTCGGTGGTGGGTTCGGCGGCGACGGCCGGTCTGACCGGCGCCACCGTGATGCTCACGCTGACCCTCTCCACGCTGGGCCTGCCCATGGAGGGCGTGGGTCTGCTCCTCGCCATCGACCCCGTCCTGGACATGATGCGGACCGCTACGAATGTCGCCGGGCAGGCGTTGGTTCCGGTGATCGTTGCCGCTCGGGAGAAGATTCTGGACCTGGACGCGTACGAGAGTGCTTCGGCTTCGCCGCTCGATGACTTCGGTGGGGTGGAGGTCGAGGACGCGGTGCCGTCGCGGACGGTGCCTGCTACTGCCTGAGTCTGCGTTTGCGTGAGCCCCGTTCCCCCGGATCGATCGATCCGAGGGGGGCGGGGCTTCGGTCTTCTCCTCCTCCGGTAATCGTTCACCTGGGCCCGTTGACCGTACGCTGACGCTGAGTTGTGACGGGCAGTGTGGGAAGGCGGCGGTCGGGGTGGGCGAGAAGCGGCGGCAGAAGCGGATGCCGCGGGCCGTGCGGGAGCAGCAGATGCTGGACGCGGCGGTTCGGATCTTCGCTCGGCGGGGGTACCGGGCTGCCTCCATGGACGAGATCGCCGAGCTCGCCGGTGTGTCCAAGCCGCTGGTGTACCTGTATCTGGACTCCAAGGAGGAGCTCTTCAGCGCGTGCATACGGCGGGAGGCCGCCGCGCTCGTCGGGGCGGTGCGGGAAGGGGTGAGCGCTGCTGCCGGGGAGCGGGCCGACCGTCAACTCCGGGACGGGTTGCGGGCGTTCTTCGCGCATACTGCGGAGCGGCCGGACGGGTGGGCGGTGCTGCACCGCCAGGCGCGGGCCCAGGGGGAGCCGTTCGCGGCGCTCGTCGCTGCGATGCGGGAGGAGGTGCTGGCGTACGTGACGTCGGTGATCGCGGTGGCGGCTCGGGAGGCCCATGAGGACCCCTCACTGCCGGACCGCGAGGTCGCGGGCCTCGCGCAGGCGCTGGTGGGCGCGGCGGAGTCCCTCGCGGACTGGGCCAACGCGAACGAGTCGGTGTCGGCGAAGGAGGCGGCGTCCACGCTGATGAACTTTGCGTGGGCGGGGCTTGGGGGGCTGATGGAGGGGCCGCGGGGGCGGTGTCTTGGGTCCGTCTGAGGGTGGGGCCGGGGTCGTGGTGCCGTCTGCGCCTTGGGTGCGTCTGTGGGGCGGGGCCGCGGGGGTATGTGCGTGCTCGCCATCTTGGTGTGGGCGTTGATTTGCTGCTGGGTTAGTTCTTCTACTGTGCTCCGCTCGCACATACCCCCACGTCCCCTCGGGAGCGCTCGCGGCTGCGGGTCGTCGCGGCTTCTCAGTGCCTACGCTCATCCTGCCGCGCGGGGATTTCCCCGGCCGTCCGGTACTCCCGCGCCTGCTCTCGCGGCGCGGGGTTTCCCACCCCGCCGCCGTGTGGTCCCAGGCCCACTCCCGCAGCGCGCGAGCTTCCCGCCCGCCCGTGTTTCTACGTCCGCCCTGCAACGCGGGGTGAACGGGTGGGTGGGAGATGTCCGCCGCGGAGCGGTGGGGTAGGGGCGGCCCCGAACGGCGGGGAGGCGGCTTGGGGGGTGTACGGAGAGTGAGGGGGCGAGGGGGCGCGGGGGCGCTTAGGGTGGGGCTGGGGGAGAGCCCTGGGAGGTTGCCGTGCGGGGAGCTTACGCAGTGGCCGGCCTGACCGCGCTCGCCGTCGTGGGCGCGGTCGCGCCGGGCCTCACCGAGGTGGCCGGCGGGAATGGTCGGCCCGACCTGTCGCGGTACTACACGCAGAAGATCAAATGGGGTGCCTGCAAGGGCTCGACGGAGGCCATGGCGGAAGCCGCCGGGCACTCCAAGGACGTCCAGTGCGGAAACGTGACCGTTCCGCTCGACTACGCCCGGCCCGCGACCGGAACCGTGGACGTCGCGATGATCCGGATGAGGTCGAGCGCGAGCGGCAAGCCGAGAGGCTCCCTGCTGCTGAACTTCGGCGGCCCCGGCGGCCCCGGCGTCTCCGCACTCGCCGGTTCACAGAAGGAGTTCGGCTTCCTCAGCAAGGGGTACGACGTCGTCTCCTTCGACCCGCGCGGCGTCGGTCTGAGCGACCCCGTCAGCTGCGGTGACACCGACGGGGATCCCGTCCCAGGGGGAGGGGGAGGGGGAGGGGGCGGGGGAAGTGATGATCCGGGTGCCTTGCTTGCCGAGTTGCGCAAGGTCGCCAAAGAGTGCGAGGCCAAGTCCGGTCCCGTCCTGCCGTACATGGGGACGGTCAACGTCTCGCGCGACCTGGACGTCATGCGGCAGGCCCTCGGCGACAAGAAGCTGAACTACCTCGGGTTCTCCTACGGGACGCGGCTCGGCGCCGTCTACGCCGCGCAGTTCCCCAAGAAGGTCGGGCGGATGGTGCTCGACGGCGTGGACACGCTGACCGAGCCCCTCGCCGAGCAGTCCCTCGTGACCGCCGAGGGACGCCAGACCGCCCTCGACAACTTCCTGACCTGGTGCACCGGAAACGCCGGCTGCGTCTTCGGCACCGACGCCCGCGCCGCCCGCCACAGCGTGGTCCAGCTCATCCAGGACATGGACGCGATGCCGCTGCGGTCCATGGAGGGTGAGGAGTTCACGGGGCAGGACGTCGTCGGCGTACTCAGTCAGGCCCTGTACAGCAGGCAGGCGTGGCCCGCGCTGTCGCAGGCGCTGGGTGCGCTGCTCGCGGACGGGGACCCACGGGCGCTGATCCGGATGAGCGGTGGGCTCGCGGGCGGTGTCCGAAGCGGCTCCGGTGGCGTGGGTGAGGTGGGTGGCGTGGGTGGTGTCGCGGGTGAGGAGGTGCCCATGGACAATATGGCCTCCGCCCTCATGGCCGTGAACTGCGCCGATGACCCCGACCGGCCCGACGCCGCGAGCATAGAGAAGGAAGCCGGCAGGCTCCAGGAGGAGTTCGAGGAGGCGTCGCCCGTCTTCGGCAAGTCGATGCTGATGCCGGTGCTGCTCTGCTTCGGGCGTCCCCCTGGAACCACGTACATCCGTGAGGACGTACGCGACGTGAAGACGCCCAAGCTGCTGCTCGTCGGCACGCGCGGCGACCCCGCGACGCCCTACCGCTGGACGGAGGAGACCGCGCGACGCCTCGGCTCCCAGGCCGTCGTCCTGGACAACAAGGGTGATGGGCACACCGGTTACCTGGGTTCCGCGTGCGTGCGGGACAAGGTGGACGG
The DNA here is from genome assembly GCF_053589195.1 of Streptomyces sp. NPDC003379. NCBI lineage: Bacteria > Bacillati > Actinomycetota > Actinomycetes > Kitasatosporales > Streptomycetaceae > Streptomyces > Streptomyces sp. NPDC003379. The sequence goes on from NZ_JBSFRK010000013.1 coordinate 51,391, forward strand.
GTTCTTGTTGTACGGGGAGATGCCGAAGAGCGGGAGCTCCTGTGCCGTGGATCCGGGTTCGAGTGAGGGGCCCGGGTCGGGTGAGGGGCCCAGCTTGGGTGAGGGGGCCGGTTCGGGCTGATGTGTGTCAGGGGTGCTTTGGCGTGGTCAGTCCCAGCATCGCCGCCTCGTCCCGCGTACCCGGCTTCGCCTGGTAGACCACCATGCGCTGGCCGCCCGTCCTCGCCAGCTGCATCACCTCGTACGTGAGGGTCATCGCACCGACCTTCGGATGCGCGAACGACTTGGTGCCGCCGCCGCGCTCCCGTACGTCGTAACGCTCCCAGATGCGGGCGAAGTCCGGTGATTTGAGGAGGAGTTCGCCGACCAGATTCGTCAGCCGGGGCGAGTCCGTGTCCGTGCCGCCGACCGCCCGCAGGTGTGCCACCGACATGGCGACCGTCTCCTCCCACGGCTGGTAGAGCTCGCGGCCCACGGGGTGCAGGAAGAGGTAGCGCGTGATGTTGCGCTGCTCGGCGGGCCAGTCCCACAGGCCGGGGTGCAGCGCCCTGCCGGGGGCGTTGGCGGCCAGCACGTAGCTGTGCCTGCTCACCACGTACGCGGGCAGCGGGGCCAGCGCGTCCAGCGTGCGCGAGGTCGACTCACGGACCGTGTGGTCGGCGGTGGGGTGCGGTTCCGTGAGGCGGCCCGAGGCCAGTTCGGCCAGGTCGTGCAGGCGGTCGTGGGCGTCGCCCGTCAGGCGCAGGGCGCGGGCCAGGGCGTCGATGACGGCGGGGGAGGGATTCGTCTCCCGGCCGCGCTCCAGGCGGATGTAGTAGTCGACGCTGACCCCGGCGAGGGTCGCCAGTTCCTCGCGGCGCAGGCCGGGCGTGCGGCGCAGTCCGGTGCCCGTGGGCAGGCCGGCGTCGGCGGGGGTGACGCGGGCCCTGCGGGCGCGGAGGTATCGGCCGAGTTCCGTTCCCGTGGCGGACGCGCTTGTTCTGGCGTGGGCGCCTGGCGGGGCAGGGGTGTTTGCTGGGCCGGGGGTGGCGCCCGCCGTGCTGGGGGTGGCGGGGGTGGTGCCCGCCGTGCCGGGGGTGCTGGGGGTGGTGCCCGCCTTGCCCGGGGTGCCGGGGGTGCCGGGGGTGGCGCCGGTCGTGCCCGGGGTACCTGCTGTGCCGGGGGCGGCGCCTGCTCTGCTGGCCGTCGTCATCTCGTCATTCTCGCTGGTCGGGGCCTGCGTGGGGAGCCGGTGGGGGGCCCTGTCAGGACCAGGAACGGGGCGGTCTGGCCGGGGTCTTCCGCCGCGGGCATCGTCGGGGTTCCGCCGCTGCCGCGGCGGCTGGCCGTCGCTTCGCGACGTCGCTGTCCCACCCATCCGCCTGTCTCCCCGCAGAAGACCTCGCCGTAGGAGCGTCATGTCCGTCACCCTTGGCCCGGAGCGCGTCCGCACGGCCGCTCGGCCCCCCGCCCGCGCCGGGAGCCGTCCCGTCGCCCTCGTCGCCGCGCTGCTCGGCTTCACCGTCATCACCATCGACGTCACCGCCGTGAACATCGCGCTGCCCGACATCCGCGACTCCCTGCACGGCGGCATGGCGGGCCTGCAGTGGGTCGTGGACGCGTACACGCTCATGTTCGCCGCGCTGATGCTCTCCGCGGGGGCGCTCGCCGACCGGGCCGGGGCGCGGCGGGCGTACGCCTGGGGCGTGGCACTCTTCACCGCCGCCTCGCTGGTCTGCGCCCTCGCGCCCGGCATCGGCGCGCTGATCGCCGCCCGCGTCGCGCAGGGCGGGGCCGCCGCCATCGTGATGCCCGCCTCGCTCGCGCTGATCCGGGAGGCGTACGACGAGCCGGGCCGCCGGGCCCGAGCCATCGCGCTGTGGACGGTGGGCGGCTCCGCGGCGGTCGCGGTCGGGCCGGTGCTCGGCGGCATCCTGACGGAGACCGCCGGTTGGCGTGCCGTCTTCCTCCTCAACCTGCCCGTGGGCGCGGTGATCCTCGCCCTCCTCGCCCGTACCGGCCGCTCCCCGCGCCGCCCGGCCCCGCTCGACCTCGGCGGGCAGGCGACCGCCGTCCTGGCCCTGGCCGGGCTCGCGTTCGCCGTCATCGAGGGCGGCCACCTGGGGTGGACGAGCGCGCCCGTCCTGGCCGCGTTCGCCATGTCCATCGCCTCCGGCTTCGCCTTCCACGCCGCCGAGAAGCGGCACCGCGCGCCGATGGTCCCGCTCGGGCTGCTGCGGCAGCGGCAGGTCTCGGTCGCCCTCGCGGTCGGCTTCGCGGTGAACGCCGGCTTCTACGGCGTGACGTTCCTCCTCGGCCTCTATTACCAGCAGCTGCGTGGCATGTCGGGCATCGAGGCGGGCCTGATGTTCGTACCGCTGGCCGTGATCATCACTGGTACGAACCTCGTCTCGCCCCGCCTCGCCGAACGCGTCGGCCGCCGCCGGGTCGTCGTCCTCGGCCAGGCGGTGCTCGCCCTCGCCATGTTCGTCCTGCTCCCGCTGACCGCGCACACGCCGCTGTGGCTCGTGCTGGTGCTGCTGATCCCGACGGGAATCGGCGGTGCGGTCGCCGTCCCCGCGCTCACCGCGCAGCTCCTCGACAGTGTGCCCGGCGAGCGCGCGGGCACGGCCTCCGGTCTGCTGAACTCCCTGCGGCAGACGGGCGGCGCGATGTCCGTCGCCCTCTTCGGTGCCCTCCTCGCGGGCAACGGCTCCGGCTTCTCCGTGCCGGGCATGCGGACGGGCCTCCTGGTGGCGGGCCTCACGCTGTGCGCGACGGCGGGCCTGGCGGCGTGGCGGCTTCCGCGGCAAGGGAAGTTCACGCACCAGTAGGTGCGTGCGCACTTTTTAGTGCGTACTTGTCGCGCTCCGGCACCTCGACAACGCTGGGAAGAGATCAGCCGCGGGGACTTGACTCAATGAGTGAACGGGGAGCGCGAGTGAGCAGCAGACAAGCATCGGTGACCGTCGTCGGCCTGGGTGAGATGGGGCGGGCCCTGGCCGACGCCTTCCTGGCCGCCGGGCGGTCGGTCACCGTCTGGAACCGCACCGCCGCCAAGGCCGACGCGGTCGTCGCGCGGGGCGCGGCCCGTGCCGGTTCCGTGGCCGAGGCGGTGACCGCGAGCCCGCTGGTGATCGTCTGCCTGCTGGACTACGCCGCCGTGCGGGAGACGCTGGAACCGGTGGCCCCGGAGCTGCGGGGCCGGACCGTCGTCAACCTCACCAACGGCACTCCGGCCGAGGCCGGTGAGATGGCCCAGTGGGTTGTGGGGCACGGAGGGGACTATCTGGACGGCGGCATCATGGCCGTGCCGACGACCATCGCGACGCCGGAGGCGTTCATCCTCTACAGCGGGGAGAAGCGGTTCTTCGACGCGCACCGAGAGGCGTTCGAGGTGCTCGGCGCGGCGAAGTATCTCGGCGAGGACGTGGGGATCGCCTCCCTCTACGACCTGGCGCTCCTGAGCGGCATGAACATGATGTTCGACGGGTTCCACCACGCCGTCGCCATGGCCACCTCGCGGCAGGACGGCACCGCTGCCGGCTTCACCGAACTGCTCGTCCCCTGGCTGACGAACATGGCGCGGCTGCTGCCCGCCTTCGCCGCGGAGGTCGACGCCGCCCTGGGCACGGGCGCGGAGCCGCAGCTCACCCAGGGGCTCGACGTCCAGCTCGTCGGACTGGCCAACATCATGAACGCCGCCCGGGACGCAGGCGTCAGCACCGCGCCGCTGGAGCCGTCCCTGGCCGCGCTGGAGGCCCTGGTGGCCGAGGGACGTGACGTGTGGAGCGCCCCGGCCTCGGTGCGGCAGATGAAGTCGGCAGGGCGCTAGCCGGTCCTTGACCGTGACGGTGTGCGGGCCCGGAAAAGGGCCTCAGGGTGTCGGAGTTGAGCGTCGGGGACCGGGTCAGCAGCTTGCTGTTGACGTCCACCTTGCGTACTGGCGGGGCCGCCCGGTCCGGGAGCAGAGGGGTCGGCTCTGACCCCGGCCCCGGTCCTGGGCCCGCCTCGGGTCCGGGAACCTTTTTCGGCGTGCGAAGGGGCGGCCCCTGTCGGGAGGCCGCCCGAACTGCCTGATGCGGCTCAGCAGTTGCCGCGCACCGGCCGGCCCGCGAAGCGGTCCGCCAGCCACTGGGCCGCGAACGGCGACTGCGTGATCACCCCGCTGACGTGCTCGCCGAGCGGGATGGTGTGCCACTCCACGTTCGCTCCCCGCGCGCACCAGTCCTTGCGGACCTGCTTGCCGACGCCGTACGGGATGAGCTCGTCGGCGAGCGCGTGGTACAGGTACACCGGGGCGTCCGGTGTGGCGGCGCCGACCCGCGACGCGCGCAGCCGCTGCTGCCAGTCGGGCTGGTCCAGGGGATTCTTCGTCGTCATCGAGTCGATCGTCTTGAAGGATCCGAGCACCGCGCCGTCCGCCACGCAGGTGTTCTTCATGGCGCCTATGAGCACCTTGCCGACCGGGTTCAGGTAGGAGTCGAGGCCCAGCTCGGGGAACGCCGCGTTCTGGCCGATCGCCGCCATGAAGATGAGGCCCGAGCCGTACGAACCGTCGTTGAAGTCCGCCACCTTCATCAGGTCGCCCGGGACGCCGCCGGTCGCCGTGCCCTTGACGTGGAGTTCGGGGGCGTACGAGCCGTGGAGCTCGGCCGCCCAGGAGGAGGCCTGGCCGCCCTGCGAGTAGCCCATGATGCCAACGGGCGTGTCTTCGCTGAGGCCCGCCTCCGGGAGGCGGATCGCGGCGCGGGCCGCGTCGAGCATCGCCTGGCCGGCGGAGCGGCCGACCGTGTAGGTGTGCTCGCCGGGGGTGCCGAGTCCCTCGTAGTCGGTGACGGCGACGGCCCAGCCGCGCCGGGTGAGCTGCTGGATGAGGTTGGCTTCGAGGGCGGTGCCCTTGGGGAAGTTCGCGCTGGGCGCGCAGTGGTCGCCGACGCCGACCGTTCCCACGGCGTACGTGATCAGGGGGCGTGGGCCCTTTCTGCCGTCCTGCGGCACGATGACCGTGCCGGACACGGTGTTGGGCGCGCCGTCGGCCGTGGTCGAGCGGTAGTGCACCTTCCATGCCTTGGTGTGGGTCGGCTGGCCCGGCAGTGGGTGGAAGGCGCTCGGCTCGGAGCTCACGATGTCGCCGGGGGACGAGGACGCGGGGCTCTTCCCGGCGTGGGTCGTGGTGGCCGTGGTGGCTGCGGTGGCTGCGGTGGCCTCGGTGAGGGAGGTGAGCGGGGTGAGTGGGGTGAGCGGGGTGAGTGGGGTGAGCGGAGTGATGGCCGACAGGCCGAGCGCGGCCACCACGGTCCACGCTCTGAAGCTGGTGCGTGTGTGCATGCGGCTCTCCCAACTGTGCGTGGGGGCTGAGAACTTCGGCATCGACCGTAGTGACCGGTGAGTAAGCACGGGGCTGACCGGGACGCTCAGCTTCGTTGACCCCGGCTCGCAGGTATCCAGTGCGGGGGTGCGGCGCTACGTTGACGAATGGGGCGCGGGGCACGGGAGAACGGACCGACCATTCGACGCGCGGACGGAGGCCCACCATGCCGGAGGAACGCGAGCCATATCCACGGCGGTCCGTATGGTCCGCACGGTCCGCACGGTTCGAGCAGGCGCTCGACTGCTTCCGCGAGGCGCGCGACCTGGCCGACCCCGAGGCGTCACCGGGCGTCTACGGCGTCATCCTCCATGACATCGCCGACACCTACCGCGACGCGCACGACCTCAAGGAGGCCGTGGAGCACTTCCGGCAGGCCGTCTCGTACAAAGAGCGTGCCGACAATCCGAGCGACCTCGCCACGACGATGACCGCGCTGGCCAACACCTTGGCCTCGATGGGGGAGCCGACCGAGGCGCGGGACGTCCTTGAGCGGCTGGCCGAGGAGGTCCCGAAGATCGCGGACACGGAGCGGCGGGCGGCCGTGCTGCACAACATGGGCCTTACGTACGAGGAGCTGGGCCGCCTGGGTCTCGACGGTGCGTACGCCGACGGGGTGGCCGCCTATCAGGCCGTGCTCGCCCTCATCGACGGCGACGCGGACCCCGGCTGGTACGCGACCGTCCTCAAGGACATCGGCGACGCCTACGAATCCCAGGAGATGCTGCCGCAGGCCCACGCCTCGTACGAAGAGGCGGTGCGGTACACGCGCCGCATCGAGGACACGCCGGCCTCCCTGATCACGGTCCTGATAGCCCTCGGCCGCACGACCAGGCGCCTGGCCAGACGAGAGGGCGAGACACCGGGGAACGGGTCTGTCCCCCGGGGAGGGGCCGCGGGGACGTGGCTCGGTGGGGCACCTCAGGAGGCGGGCGCGGGTGCCCCCGGGGGCGGCGCCACGGGCCCGGACGCACCCGGTACGGGAGCGGCGGGACAGGGCACGTCCGGAGACGGAGCCCGATCCGGGACCGCCTCACCGAGCGACGTGTCCCCTTCCGGCGCTCCCTCGCCCGGGGCTTCGGCGACGGATGGGCCGCCGCCGGGGAATGAGCCGTAGGGCGGAGAGCCCCCAGG
>NZ_JBSFRK010000013.1:57974-102815 GCF_053589195.1 Streptomyces sp. NPDC003379
CGTGTTCGGGGCTGGGGTTGCCCCGCCGAGCGACGTGTCCCCTTCCGGCGCTCCCTCGCCCGGGGCTTCGGCGGCGGATGGGCTGTCGCCGGGCGTGTTCGGGGCTGGGGTTGCCCCGCCGAGCGACGTGTCCCCTTCCGGCGCTCCCTCGCCCGGGGCTTCGGCGGCGGATGGGCTGTCGCCGGGCGCATTCGGGGCTGGGGTCGCCCCGCCGAGTGACGTGTCGCCCTCCGACGGCCCCTCACCTGAGGCTCCGCCCACCGCCGGACCGCCGCCGGGTGACCCGCACCCCGCCACAGACCCCCCGAGTGACCCCCCTCCCACCACAAAGCCCCCGGCCCGCGAGCCGGACCACGTGCCTGGAGCCCCTCCCCTCACCGCCCGGTACGCCCCCGGCGTCGTCCCCGTCCAGCGGCGGAACGCTCGGTGGAATGCCGTGTCCTCGGAGAAGCCGAGCCGTGCCGCCAGGTCGGCGATGGGCTCGTGGCTCTCCGCGAGGACCGCGATCGCCGCGTCCCTCCGCACCGCGTCCTTCAGCCGCTGGTACGACGTGGACTCCTCGGCCAGACGCCGCCGCAGCGTCGCAGGGCTCACCGCGAGCCGCGCCGCGAGTTCGCCGAGCGAGGGGAGGCGGGGCGAGGAACGCAGGGAGCGCGCGAGGGCGCGGCTCACCTGCTCGGCGACCGTCGTACCGTACTCGCGGCGGCTGAGCAGTTCGAAGGGCGCGCGGCGCAGCATCTCGTCCAGCGCCTCCTCGTCCCTGACGAGCGGCGCCTCCAGCCAGCGCGGGTCGAAGCAGGCGCCGGTCCGCTCGGCCCCGAACCGCACGGGGCAGCCGAAGAGCAGCTCGTACTCGTCCCTGTGCGGCGGCGGCGCATGCCCGAACTCCGCCCGGCGCAGCGGAATGCGGCGGCCGATCAGCCAGCTGCACAGGCGGTGCCAGATGATGACCAGGCACTCGGCGAGGAAGTAGTCCTGTTCGAGGTCGCTGCGGACACCGAACACCGCCTCGTCGGCGCGGCGTTCCAGTACGAGGTCGGGGCCGCCGGGAAAGAGGCCGTAGAAAGTGACGCCCCGCTCCACGGCCGCGCCCAGGTCGCGGCAGCCCAGCGAGGTCCGGCACATCATCGCGAAGGTGCCGGGCCTGCTGACGGCGGAGCCGAGGCCCAGGAACTCGTCCTGCGTGGCGCGGTACAGCTCCCGGAAGAGCCGCGCGAACTGCGGGGCCGTGACGCGGGCCCGGTCGTCGCCCAGAAGCAGCGGCGGGATCTGAGCGCCCCGCAACAACGGCACGGTGTCCACGCCGCGCCGCTCGGCACCGCGCAGCACGGCCCGCACATGGTGCACGGTGATCGTCCGCCTCGCCATGTCACGACGGTAGCGCCGCGCTGAGCGCCCAGGCCAGCGCCGCTGACGTTTCGCGTCATCCCGTACGCCGGACCCGCTCCTTAGCGTCGTACGCATGCAGCGACGCATGCAGCAGACGCGGAACGACCACCCTGGGACGCCGGCCGAACTGCCGAAGACGCTCTCCCTGTTGTGCGAATGGGCGGCCGACCGGCACGGCGACCTGCCCGCCCTCCGCTTCCGTGGGCACGACGGGGCGGCGTGGACCGAACTCTCGTACGCCGGACTGCGCGACCGCGTACGCCACGTGGGCCGCGCCCTGATCGCCCTCGGCGTCCGCCCCGGAGACCGCGTGGCGATCCTCGCCGAGACCCGCCCCGAATGGACCCACGCCCACTTCGGCGCGCTCGCGGCGGGCGCGGTCGTCGTCCCCGTCTACCCGACGGCGGGCGACGAGGAGGCCGCGTGGGTCGTGCGCGACTCGGGCGCGACGGTGGTGATCTGCGAGGACGAGGCACAGGCGGCGAAGATCGAGCGGCTGCGGAGGGAAGGGCGGCTGGAGCGGGAAGGGCGGCTGGAGGGGGTGCGGGATGTGGTTCTAATGCGGGGCACAGCTGCCGCCGGGCCTGCCGACACCGACGGTCCGTGGGAAGTCATAGGGATGGAAGGGGCGATTCCGATTGCCTCGCTCGACGCCCTACTGGAGCGTTCCCGCACCCGCGCCGAAGACGACCTCGCCACCATCATCTACACCTCCGGCACCACCGGCCTCCCCAAGGGATGTCTGCTGACGCACGGCAATCTGCTGGCCGTGCAGCGCGCCACCGTGCCGCTCGTCGAGGGAGGCCCCGGCGACTCCACGTACCTCTATCTGCCGCTCGCACATCTCCTCGCCCAGCTCATCGAGTTCACGACGCTCATCCAGGGCGGCACGCTGACCTTCTTCGGCGGGCGCATCGAGGACGTCGTCGCCGAGCTGGCCGAGGCGCGGCCCACCCATCTGCCCTCCGTGCCCCGCCTCTTCGAGAAGGTGCGCTCGGTCGTGCTGTCCCTCGCCGAGTCACGGGAGGGCGGGCGCGAACGGTTCGAGGAGGCCGTCCGCATCGGGGTCATGGCCGCCGACGGCACGCTGCCGCCCGAGCTCCAGGACGCGTACGAAGCCGCCGACAAGGCCCTCTACGGCCTGGTCCGGCAGGCGCTCGGCGGGCAGCTCCGCTGGGCGCTGACCGGCGGCGCGCCCATCGCGCCGGACACCGTCGACTTCCTGCGGGCCTGCGGCATCGCCGTCTACGAGGGCTACGGGATGACGGAGTCGGCCGGCGTCCTCACCCTCAACCACCCCGGCGCCGTGCGGTACGGCACGGTCGGCCGCCCCGTCGACGGCGTCGAGATCCGCATCGCGCCGGACGGTGAGGTCCTCGCCCGGGGAGCCATGGTCTTTCCCGGCTACCACAACAACCCCGACGCCACACGCGAGACGATCGACGACGAAGGCTGGCTGCGCACCGGGGACTTGGGCGCCCTCGACGACGCCGGCTTCCTCACGATCACCGGCCGCAAGAAAGACCTCATCATCACCTCCGGAGGCAAGAACCTCACCCCCTCCCTCAGCGAACTGGCCCTCCAGACCTCACGGTTCGTGTCCCGCGCGGTCATGGTCGGCGACCGCCGTCCGCACCCCGTCGCACTGATCACCCTGGACGCGGAGGAGCTCACCGGCTGGGCCGCCCGCGAGGGCGTCGAACTGACCGCACCGCTCTCCCGCGACCCCCGCGTCCACGCCCTCGTCCAGGAGGCCGTGGACGCCGCCAACGCCACGGTCTCGCGCCCCGCCCGCATCCGTCGGTTCGCCGTACTCGACGAGGACTTCACGGTGGAGGGCGGCCTGCTCACGCCGAGCCTGAAGGTGCGCAGACGTGCGGTCACGGAGCGGTACGCGGATGTCGTGGAGGCGCTGTACGAGGAGCCGCCCGGGCCTGTGAGCTGAGCGGCGCCGTTGTCAGTGGTGGCCGGTAGCTTCCCCGGTATGACTGACGGGATCGAGTGGATACATGAGTCCCTGAACGGCTGGGGCTTCAGCCTGGTGGCGCTGAAGGACGCCGACGTCGAGGAGCTGGCGGTGATGCTGGGCGCCGAGCCGGGCACGGTCATGGCCGCAGCACCCTTCAACGCCCTGGTGGTGGCCGCCGGCAGCACGGTGCGGCTGCCGGACCTCGCCCGTCTCGGAACCTGCGACGGGTGGGCGTTCGCCTTCGAGACCGGAGGGGGCATCTTCAGGGGCGACCGGCGCCAGCTGGCATCCCTCTGGGAGGGGCGTACGTACGTCCGGATCACCGACACCATGATGGACCCGCCGTCGGCCTCCGCCGTCGTCGACGGCCAGTGGGACTGGTCGTACTTCGACGGCATGGTGCACGAACAGGCCAGAGCCGACCACCCGCTCACCGCCCGGATGACCGCCGAGATCGGTCTCGGCCGCGCCGAACCCGACCCCGACTTCCCCGACGACCCCGACGAGTGCCTGCTGTACGTCCCACCGATGGCCGACGTGTACCGGCTGTTCGGCGAGCACTACGGGCTGAGCCTCCCGCGCGAGACCATCGGTGAGCCCTACTTCAAGAACACCGAGCTGTACGGGGTGTTCACCGCGCCCCGCACCCTGCGGGACGGCAGCCCCAACCCCAAGTACGACGCCGTCCCGCAGCCCTGAACCGGGGCGGGCGCTGGGAGATGTGCGGGGCGGCCGCGGTCACTCCACCCCGGCCAGCCGCAGCAGCGCCGTCGCCGCGGCCGCGCCCACCACGACCACGGCGAACGGCGCCCTGCGCCAGGCGAGCACCCCGCCGACCAGCACACCGGCGGGCCGCGCCCACCCCGCGAAGCCCTGGCCCTCCGTGAGCGCCCCCGTGGCGAGCAGCGCGACCAGCAGGACCGTGGCGCCCACGGTCAGCAACTCCTGCATCCGCGCCGGTAGTTCGACGCGGCCGTGCAGCACGGGACCGGCCAGGCGGAACGCGTACGTCCCGGCGGCGAGGACGAGGACACAGGCGAGCGTGGCGTTCACGAGGCGCTTCCGGGAGCGGTTGGAGTGGTGGGCGTGGTGGGAGTGGTGCGGGGGCGGCGGCGGGGCCCGCGGCGTGCCGCGAGCAGGCCGAGCAGGGCAAGCAGCACCGGCACGCCCGCCGGCAGCAGCGGAGCCGCGGCGACCGCGATCACCGCGCCGGCCGCCGAGGCCCGCCGCGCCGCACTGTCACCGCGCAGCGCGGGCAGCACCAGAGCGAGCAGCACCGCGGGGAACGCCGCGTCGAGGCCGAACCGGGCCGTGTCGCCGAGCGCCGACCCGGCGAGGGCGCCCGCGAGCACGCTGACGTTCCACGCCGCGAACAGCCCGACGCCGGATATCCAGAACGCGGCCCTGCGCTGCCTGCCGCCACGCTGGGCCAGGACGAACGCGGCCGTCTCGTCGGTGATGAGGTGCGCGCCGATCAGCCGCGCCGCCCAGGAGCGGCCGAGGTCGTCGGCGAGCGCCAGACTGAACGCCGCCGTACGGGAGTTGAGGAGCAGCCCGGTCGCCGCGGCGGCCACCGGACCGCCGCCCGCGGTGAGAATGCCGACGGCGCTGAACTGGGCGGAGCCCGCGTACACGAGCAGCGACATGAGCACCGGCACCCAGAGCGGGAGCCCGCCCGCGACGGCGATCGCGCCGAAGGAGACGCCGACCACGGCGTCGGCGAGCCAGACCAGGGCGATGTCGCGCAGGACGCCGGGCGGGAGGTCGGAGAGACGGACGAGGCCGGTGTCGGCCTCTGAGCCGTCGACTGTTCGGTCTACAGGGCCATCTGTTCGGTGTGGCGAACGCATACGTCGTAGAATGAGCGCAGCGGTGTACGTTCGTCAAGGCGAACGATCAGTCCCCTGTACCGAACGCGCCCTCCACCGGGGGCGGCGGCCCCGCCGGGAGAGAGCCAGGAGAGAAGTGAAGTGATGACCGACGACGCCGACCGCGCCCATCGCACCGACCGCCCCGGCGCGGCCCCGCCGTCCCGCATGCCCCGCGAGTGGGTCGCCGCGGCGCTGCGCCGCGAGCGCGCGAAGGCCGGCATCTCCCTGTCCGAGCTGGCCAAACGCGCCGGCATCGCGAAGTCCACGCTCTCCCAGCTGGAGGCGGCCACCGGCAACCCCGGCATCGAGACGCTCTGGGCGCTGGCCGTGGCGCTCGGGGTGCCGTTCAGCGTGCTCGTGGAGTCACCCGCCCCGGCGGTGACCGTGATCCGCGCGGGCGAGGGGCCCACCATGCACGCGGAGAACTCGTCCTACGCGGGCACGCTGCTCTCCGCGGGCCCCACCGGCGTACGGCGCGACATCTACCACGGGGCGCTGGAACCGGGCGCCGCGCGCGAGTCCGACCCGCATATCCCCGGCTCGGTCGAGCACCTGGTCATCAGCACGGGCCGACTGCTCGCGGGCCCGGTCGGGGAGGCCGTGGAACTGGCCCCCGGGGACTACATGTCGTACCGCGGGGACGTCCCGCACGCCTACGAGGCGCTGGAGCCGGGGACCACCTTCGTGCTGGTCATGCAGCACACCTGATTAGGCGGGGCGGCGGCGCATGTGAGGGCCCAGCCCTCAGCGCCCAGCGCCCACGGTCCAGGGGCCGGGGAAAAGGCAGGAGCCCCGCTTCCCCCGCGTGAGCGGAGGAGCAGGGCTCCTTGGGTACTGCATCCATGTCCGGATCAAGTCACCGGAGCGAATCACACGCCCCACTTACGTGAGGCGCCCGATCACATCGGGGTGACGTTCTCCGCCTGCGGACCCTTGGGGCCCTGCGTCACGTCGAAGGAAACGGCCTGGTTCTCCTCAAGGGAGCGGAAGCCGTTCGCGTTGATCGCGGAGTAGTGGACGAAGACGTCCGGGCCGCCGCCTTCCTGGGCGATGAAGCCAAAGCCCTTTTCAGCGTTGAACCACTTCACGGTTCCGGTAGCCATAAGCCCTCCTTGGGCCAAAGGGTTGCCCTGCTCCAGAACCAGCGATTGTTTAAACAACTGCATAAGTCTGAAAACGACGAGAGCCTGCGGGGGTTACATGCTCCGCAGGCTCTGTACTGCAAGGGAAACCAAACTGCAACTTGCGGCGAGCTTAGCACGCAGGCACGGGAATGCAATAGGGGGCAAGATCACGTCACCCGGATGTTTGACGAGGCCCTCAGTGGGGTTGACGGGACGGGCAAGGGACCCGGCGCCCGGACCGTATCGCATGGGGGCTAGCCTCCCCGATGTGGACAATTCTCCCCTTGGCGCCTTCGCGGGGGCAGGCGCCGAACAGCTGCCCGACTCCCGTCGCACTCCTCGGCCGCGCGTCGGCCACATCCAGTTCCTGAACTGCATGCCTCTCTACTGGGGCCTCGCGCGCACGGGGACGCTCCTCGACTTCGAGCTGACGAAGGACACCCCTGAGCGGCTCAGCGAGCAGGTGGTGCGGGGCGAGCTGGACATCGCGCCCGTCACGCTCGTCGAGTTCCTCAAGAACGCCGACGACCTCGTCGCCTTCCCCGACCTCGCGGTCGGCTGCGACGGCCCCGTGATGTCGTGCGTGATCGTCTCGCAGGTGCCGCTGGACCAGCTGGACGGGGCGCGCGTCGCCCTCGGCTCCACCTCGCGCACGTCCGTGCGGCTCGCGCAGCTGCTGCTCGCCGAGCGGTACGGCGTACAGCCCGACTATTACGCGTGCCCGCCCGACCTCGGCCTGATGATGCGGGAGGCGGACGCCGCCGTCCTCATCGGCGACGCGGCGCTGCGCGCGAATCTGATCGACGCGCCGCGGCTCGGCCTCGACGTGTACGACCTGGGTGAGATGTGGAAGGAGTGGACGGGCCTGCCGTTCGTCTTCGCCGTCTGGGCCGCCCGGCGCGACTACGTCGAGCGCGAGCCGGAGGTCGTGCGCGCGGTGCACAAGGCCTTCCTCGCCTCCCGCGACCTCTCCCTGGAGGAGGTCACGAAGGTCGCCGAGCAGGCCGCGCGCTGGGAGTCGTTCGACGCCGGTGTCCTGGAGCGGTACTTCACGACACTCGACTTCCGCTTCGGCGCCGCACAGCTGGAGGGCGTCACCGAGTTCGCCCGCCGGACCGGGCCGACGACGGGCTTCCCGGCGGACGTGCGGGTGGAGCTCCTGAAGCCGTAGCGGCGCCGCGCGGAGGTCCGCGAGGTGAACCTCGCGGGAATTCATCCACGTGCCGTGTGCGCCCTTTCCGGCCGCCTCGGGATATCGCCGCCGTCGGAATAGTTCTTGACGTCCGGATTGCGTACGGGAATCATCCCGCGACCCGCCAATAGTTATTGGGCGCGGGAAAGCCGCGGGTGTGCGCCGTGTGCGCCCTGTGTGCTCAATCCGGTCATTGCTCCCATGTGGCGGGGAATGCGGGCGGAGCCGCCCTCCCGGCCGCTTCCGCACTACGCTGACCGCAGTGGTAAGGCGCGCGAGGTGTCCGGGGGCGCGCCTGGGGGAGGCCAACGTCATGCAACCGCTCGAAGCCGGCGAACCCGCCGTGATCGGCCCCTACCGGCTGCTCGGCCGGCTCGGCTCGGGCGGCATGGGCCGGGTGTATCTGGGCCGCAGCGAGGGCGGCCGCACGGTCGCGGTCAAGATCGTGCATCCGCACTTCGCGCTCGACGAGGAGTTCCGCGCCCGCTTCCGCAGGGAGGTCGACGCGGCCCGGCGCGTCGGCGGTGACTGGACCGCGCCCGTTCTGGACGCGGACCCGGAGGCGTCCGTGCCGTGGGTCGCCACGGGGTACGCGGCCGGGCCCTCGCTCACCGAGGCGGTCCGGGAGGGCGCGCCGCTGCCCGCGCACTCCGTACGGGTCCTCGGCGCCGGCCTCGCCGAGGCGCTGGCGCACGTACACGCCCTCGGGCTCGTCCACCGCGACGTGAAGCCGTCGAACGTCCTGCTCACCCTGGACGGGCCGCGCCTCATCGACTTCGGCATCGCGCGCGCCACGGACGGCACGGCCTCGCTCACCTCCACCGGCGTCTCCATCGGCTCGCCCGGCTACATGTCGCCCGAGCAGATCCTCGGCAAGGGCGTCACGGGAGCGGCGGACGTCTTCTCACTGGGGGCCGTCCTGGTCTACGGGGCGACGGGGGAGTCGCCCTTCCCCGGCGACTCGTCGGCGGCGCTGCTCTACAAGGTCGTCCACGAGGAGCCGGAGCTGGGCGCGCTGAGAGGTGACGTGAGGGATCTCGCCGCGGCCTGCCTCGCCAAGGACCCGGCGGCGCGGCCCGCCCCCGCGGAGCTGGCCCGCCACCTCGCCCCCGAGGGCGCGGCCCGGCTGGTGGCGGCCGGATGGCTGCCGGGATCCGTGGTGGAGCGGGTGAGCCGCAGCGCGGTGCGGCTGCTGGACCTGGACACGGGGGCGGGCGCGGGGGCGGCTCCAGCGGACGCGCCCTCCGGCCCGGTGGCCTTCAGCACCCCGTCCGTGGCGGGGTCTTTCGGCCCGCCCGACTCTTCGTACGCGGACCAGCCCGCCGCCTCTCCCGCGGACGCGGATCGGCCCGCCGCCTCTCCCGCGGACGCGGATCGGCCCGCCGCCTCTCCCGCGTACGGGGATCGGCCCGCTGTCTTCCCCGCGTACGGGGATCGGCCCGCCGCCTCTCCCGCGGACGCGGATCGGCCCGCTGTCTCCCCCGCGTACGGGGATCGGCCCGCTGTCTCCCCCGCGTACGGGGATCAGCCCGCCGCCTCTCCCGCGGACGCGGACCAGCCCGCCGTCTTCCCCGCGTACGCGGACCAGCCCGCCGCCTCTCCCGCGGACGCGGATCGGCCCGCTGTCTCCCCCGCGTACGCGGATCAGCCCGCCGTCCCCGCCGCCCCCGCGGCGGCCGACGGCACGCGCCCGCCCGGCACGCGCCCGCCCGGCAAGCTCTCCGTCTCGGTGGCGGCGACCTCCGTCCCCGAGGGGGCGAACGGACGGGGACGCAAGGTGAGTTGCACGGTCGCCCTCGCCGTGGCCGGGGCGATGGCCGCCGTCACGGTGGGGTCGGTCTTCGTCTTCGGGATGCTGCCGGACGACGACGCGTCGAAGGGCTCGGACGGCGGTCGGCAGCCCCCCGCGGCGACCGCCCCGTCCGACCCCACCGACCAGGACGACAGCGCCGGGCGGGTCCCCGAGGCCTACCTCGGCAAGTGGAGCGGCAAGGCAGACGCGGGCGGCGGCACGATCCCCCTCGGCACGTTCGAGGTCACCCTGCGCCAGGCGGAGCCGGGGGACCGGGTCGGCACGGTCGTGCAGCACGATCCGATCGGCAACACCTGTACGGACGTACTCACCCTCAAGTCGGCCTCGGCGAAGGAGCTGGTCGCGATCGGCAAGGGCGCCGAGGGCAACGGCGGCCAGTGCGCGCAGACGGCCCACACGGTCCGCCTCCGCCCGGACGGCAAGGCCCTCAAGTACACGTCGGACGACCCGGACGCGGGCGATCCGAAGGCGCGGCTGTCCCCGGTGGAGTGACTTGCCGAGGGGGCGCGTCAGGCCGCGCCCCCTACGGCCGCGTCCCCTACAAGGGAGTGGTCAGCGTGGCCAGTTCGCCATTGCCCAGGTGCAGCATGCCCTTGCCCGGGGCCACCGGGCCGCCGACCACGCTGCGCGAGATCCGCAGGCCGATGAGGTCGCCGCTGGAGCTGTCCTGCGGGGAGAGGAGAATGCCCCGGCGCCCCTTCTTCGCGTCGACCTGCCAGCCCGAGAAGCCACTGCACACGTCCTCCTCGTCACCGGCGAGGACCAGCGCGAGACCCAGGTCGGCGCCGCGCTGGAGGATCCGCTTGAACTGGCTCGCGGCGTCCGCGTCCTCCAGGATCTCCGCGTCGTCGATCAGGACGACGACCGGCTCCTCCGGGGACGCGTCCGCCCCGTCGATCAGCTCCTCGAACTCGTCCTCGTCGATGTCGTCCCCGGTGAAGACCTTCAAGACTCCCTCCGTGCCCTCCAGTTGCCGCAGGGGCGACTGGCGCGGGGCGGCGACGACGAGGCGTACGCCCTGGGCGCGGAACGAGCGCGCCATGTTCATCAGCACCGTGGAGCGGCCCGACTTCGCCGGACCCGCGATGACGAACGCCGGGACGCCCTGCGCGAGGTCGGGCCCGTGGCCCATGACCTCGTCGCCGCCGATGCCCACCAGCGCCCACAGCTTGGAGCGCGAGGCCTCCGGGTCGCGCAGCTCCCACGCCTCCTCGAAGGAGATGCGGCTCGGCAGCGTGTCGACGCGGAACGGCCGGCGGTGGCGCGGCACGTCGGCGTCGCGGGCCGCCGCCTGCTCGCCGATGGCGGCGATCGCGGCGGCCTGGCCCTGCCCGGTGACGTCGGCGCAGAGCAGCGCGAACTGTGTCTCCGTACCGCTCTCGTTCTTGTAGGCGCGGCCCGGCGGGATCTCCTCGGGGACCTTGCGGGTGGGGATGCCCAGCATCGAGAAGTCGGAGCGGTCCGCGAGGCGCAGACCGTACTTGTCCTCGGTGAGGGAGGAGATGCGGCCCACCAGGATCTGCCGGTCGCCCGTCATCACCATGTGGATGCCGACGCTCCCGCCCTCCCGCATGATCGTGGTGATCTCGTCGGTGAGCGAGCCGTGGTCGATCTCGCCGAGCGTGGGCAGCCAGCCCTCCCAGCGGTCGAGCAGCACGACGAGGTGCGGCAGGCGCTCGTCCTCGGCGGCGTCGGCGCGCTGCTCGCCGATGTCGGCGTAACCCTTGTCGGCCAGCAGGTCCTGGCGGCGGGTGAGTTCGCCCTTGAGGCGGTTGATGAGGCGGACGACGCGCTCGGTCTGGTTGCGGCCGACGACGGCGCCGCAGTGCGGCAGCCGGGTCAGCGCGTTGAGCGCGCCGTTGCCGCAGTCGATGCCGTACAGATGGACGTCGGCGCTGGAGTGCGTACGCGCCAGGGAGCCCGCGATGGTACGGAGCACCTGCGAGCGGCCGGAGCGCGGGGCGCCGCCGATCATCAGATGGCCGAAGGTCGCGAAGTCCACGACGACGGGGCGGCGCGCCTGGTCGGCGGGCAGGTCCTCGATGCCGTACGGGGCGGGCGCGAGGGAGCCCGGTGCCGTGCGGGGCGCGGGGACCGGGATCTCGTCGAGGAGCAGGGTCTCGCCGAGCGCGGGCAGCCAGGGGCTGTGCTGGGCGGGGATGCCGAGGGTCCGGTTGGCCTCGATGACCGTGTCGACGAGGACCTTGAGGTCGGTGATCTCCTCCTCCTCGCGCGCCTCGGCCTTCGGCTTGACCAGTGAGGCGCGGCCGAGGGCCGCCCAGTCGAGGGAGTCGACCCAGGGCGCGAGCGCCGTCGGGTCGGCGGCGCCGGGGCGGCGGCCACCGACACGCCCCGACTGGAAGGGCACCAGCGAGGCGTGTCCGAGACGCACGTACGCACGTCCCGGGGTGTTCTTGGATATGTGCCCGGCCTCGGGGGAGTCGATGACGTCGCTGGACTCGCCGCCGTCGGTGACGCGCAGCGCGATGCGGAGGTTGGTGTTGGCGCGGATCTCGGGGGACACGACGCCACTGGGCCGCTGCGTGGCCAGCAGCAGGTGGATGCCGAGCGAACGGCCACGCTGGGCGATGTTGACGAGCCCGGTGACGAAGTCCGGCAGGTCACGGACCATCGACGCGAACTCGTCGATGACGATGAGGAGCCGGGGCACGGGCGGGTGGGACGGATCGCGCCGCACGAGATCCTGGTAGTCCTCGATGTCCTTCGCGTCGGCGTCGGCGAGGATGTGCTCGCGCCGCTTCAGCTCGGCGCCGAGGGATTCGAGGGCGCGCTCCACGAGGTGCGCGTCGAGGTCGGTGACCATGCCGACGGTGTGCGGCAGCTTCACACAGTCCTTGAAGGCCGACCCACCCTTGTAGTCGACGAGGACGAAGGTCATGTTCTCGGGCGTATTGGCCACGGCGAGCGCGGCCACGATCGTCTGGAGCAGCTCCGACTTACCGGAACCGGTCGTACCGGCGATCAGGCCGTGCGGCCCGTCCTTGCGCATGTCGATGCCGAACGGACCGTCGTACGACTCACCGATGACCGCCATCGTCGACTGACCGCCCGCCTGCCAGCGGGCCGTGATCGCGCCGGGCGTCGGCGGCTCCAGCTGGAGCACGTCGAGGAGCCGGCTGGACGCCGGAAGCGCGGAGTCCTCGGTCTCCCCGCTGATGTCACGCAGCGGCGACACGGAACGGGCCAGACGCAGACACCAGGAGGGCGACACGAAGTCGGGGCGTACGTCTTTGAGGCGCTCGGCGCCCGTCATCTCGACGCGCAGCCGCAGCTCGCGCGGCGCGCTGTCCTGCTGGGGGTCGGGTGCGGTCCTGTGCCAGGCATGGAAGGAGGGGAAGCCACCCGTGACGGGCGGCTGCGGCACGCTGCCCTGTTGTTGCTGTTGCTGCTGTGCAGGTCCGGTGGCGCTGTTCCCGAACTCCCGCGGCTTCGGCTCGGCGACGACGAATGCCTGGCACTCGCCGGGCAGAAACCGTTCCTCGGTGTCGAGGCAGAGCGCGTACATGTGCACGGCCGGCCCCTCGCGCAGCAGACGTACGACGCCGGGAAGGGACCGGAGCCGCCGCGACCCGTCCCACACCACGACGATGTCCGGGTCGGAGAAGTTGGCGCCCTGGCCCTTGTTCTCCTCCAGGGCCTTCACCCGCGCGTCGAGGATCTGGGTCAGCTCACCTATGCGGGCGCCGACGGTCTCGGCGTCCGTGCCGATGAGTACGTTGATGTCCTGGCCGCCCGTCGGCCTGGCGTGCGGCAGCCAACGCAGCCAGTCCCAGGCGTCCTTGGCGGAGTTCTCCGTCAGGACGTAGCACTGCACGTCCATCGGGCTGTGCAGCGTGGCGGCCTGTGCCACGGCCCAGCGGCCGAGCGCGGTGGCGGAGTCGCCGGGCCCGGCGATGCCGATGACACCGAGACCCTTCAGCGGCAGCGCGACGGGCGCGTCCTCTATGTGCCACGTCACCTGCCGCCGGTGCTCGTCCTTCTCGGGGTCGTCGAGGACGACCTCGGAGGGCAGCCGTCCGGTGCCGAAGCGGAGCAGGAGGTGATCGGCGTCGGTCCGCCGCCGCTCCCACAGGCGGGTGCGGGGCCCGGTGCTCAGCGCGAGGACGGTCGCGGGATCGGGGATGGCGTTGCGCCGGTCCAGCCGCTCGGCGACCAGGGCGTCCTGCGCGTCCTTCTCGATCCGCTCCTTGGTCTCCTTGTACTCCTTGACCTGCTTCGCATGGGACTGGCGGCCATGCTTCTTGTCCATGAAGTAGTTGCCGAAGAGCATGATCGGGCTGAGACCCGCAATGATCAGGTAGTACCAGCGATTGAAGATCATCGCGGCGACGACGGCACCGACCAGCGGGAAGAGCGCCATCAGCCAGGGCAGCGGCCGCGCCTCGAACTCGCGGGGCGGACTCGGCAGCCGGAAGGTGGTCTGCCGCTCGGGCGGACGGAGCCGCGGGGGCCGGTTGTAGTCGAGGCCGGCGCCGTCCTCGGACCACTTGAGGGCGGCGTTCGGGGGCGAGTAACGGCTGAGTTCGAGAAGGGTGTTGCCGAGGGCGATCTGAGCGCCGAGGGGCCACTGGACGGTGTCGCGCCGGGGGGCGCGGTTCTTGCCGCCGTCAGCACGCGCCTTCTTCACCCGCTTGGCCCGCTTCTTCTCCCGCTTCTTCGCGGCGCGGCCGGAGGCGCGATCGGAGGCGCGATCGGAGGGGGTGCCGCTGCCCGGGCCCGGCTCCTGGTCCGTCTCCTCTTGTTGGCCGAAGGGCTCGCCGTCGAGGGTGACGCCCTCCTTGTCCTTGTCCTCCCCATGCAGGGTGACTTGGCAGGTGCCATCGGTTGCAACTGACAACGTCAGCGCCCGCGCGGGCATCTCGGGATCGTCGACGCGGATGTACGAGGCGGGCCCGCTGCCGATGTCGTACCGCCCGATGCCGAGCCGGTGGACGGACCCCGCGGACGGCCCACTGGCGACGCGCAGCTCGACCAGCCCGGAGGGCTCGCCCGGCAGACAGCCCGCGGGGTCGTCGAGGCTGACGACGGCGCCCTCGCGCAGCGGCGAGGTGGCGACGGTGGCGGTGGGATCGACGGCGTACCCGTCCACGTAGATCATCGGAGCGCCGCCGGAGGGGGGCTGCTGCCCCTGCCCGATGGGGATGATCTGCGCACCGCTGTGTCCGACCTGCCGGGCCAGTTCCACGGCGATGTCCCGCACGGTGGACTCGGGATCGGCGTCGAGGACCACGTCGGCGGTGCCCCCGCCGAACGGATCGACGACGGTCAGAGTCAGGCGCACGACGGTCCTCCCCGGAGCTGGACAATGGGCCTGACGATATCCGCTCCACCCTTCCCACAGGCAACGGCCTGCACACAGGCTCACCCCAGAACCGCACGCGCTGTCATAGCAGAGCTGTGACTCAACCGGGCTGGGATCCCATCAGCCCCACCCGTAAGCTGCTTGGCGCAAGAGCGGACGATCACACCATCCGCGCGACGGGAGCCACGGGGGTTGGCCCTGCGGCGAGTTGATTAGGAGAGAGCCTCATGGCCAAGGACCTTGATGTCACATATCAGGACATGC
The DNA here is from genome assembly GCF_053589195.1 of Streptomyces sp. NPDC003379. Taxonomy (NCBI): domain Bacteria; kingdom Bacillati; phylum Actinomycetota; class Actinomycetes; order Kitasatosporales; family Streptomycetaceae; genus Streptomyces; species Streptomyces sp. NPDC003379. Next base: position 72,920 of record NZ_JBSFRK010000013.1, read on the forward strand.
GAGACGCGGCCAAGCACGTGGTCAAGGAGAAGGACAAGCTCAACGAGAAGCTGGACGGCCTGAAGAAGTACATCAAGAACCTCGTCGAGACGGGCTTCGTCACCAAGAGCGCCTCGAAGGCGTTCGACGAGAACTTCGACGACTTCGTCGAGGGCGCGAAGAAGACCCTTGAGGGCCTGGACGGCATGGGCGACTACCTGACCAACGCGGCCGACAAGTACGAGCAGATCGACGATGAGCTGGGACGGGCCGCCAAGAAGTAGGGGCGGGCGTCACGTCGGCGGGGAGAGGGGTGCCGGAGGCCGCCTCCATTGCCCCCTCCGTCGGCGGACGGCATCCGGGCGTCGTACTGAACGGCGGTCTCAGCTGCCGGACGACGGCTGTCGGAGTACGTACATGTGGAGCTCGCCGCGGAACTCCTCGGTCGTCAGCCGGATCCACGATCCGTCGCGGAACTTCAGCAGCAGCAGCTGAGTCCTGAACTCCCCCTGGAACGGGTCGACAAGAGCGGCCTCCCCGGCGGCCAGGCGGGCGACGACCTCCATGTGCTTCTCGCGCCCCACCGAGACGCGCCGTGGCGGAGCGGCCAGGACGATCTCGCCCTGAGCGGCGACGACGAGACGCTGATGGTGAGGGGAATGGCCGTACCAGCGCAGCAGGAACTGCCCTGCCGCACCCTGCCAGTTGCCGTCGAAGACGCGGTCGAGCCCCTGCTCGGCGACTTGGGCCTCGCACCGCCGCTCGTCCTCGCGCGCCCGCCGCTTCTCGTCCTTCTTGCTCTCGAACAGCCGCTCAAGTGCCTCGCGGACGTTGTCCAGCAGGGTCAGCAGCCAGACGAACGGCATGAGCGGCACGGCCAGTGCTGTGCCGAGCATGCCCAGCACGGGCATGGCCGCCGGGCGCAACCGCGGATCACCGGCTGCCTGAAGCACCTCGGCCGGGGGCTCGGGGATCTTGCCGATCGTGCACCATCCGGCGGCCTCGGGTCGGATGCCGAGGCGGTCGGTGATCATGCGTTGCCCTTCTCGGCAGGGTGCACCCAGCGCAACGAATGGGCGATGGCCTCGCACAACCCGCCCATGGGACTCTCGGTGCCGCTCACGGGTACGGAGAACGCCGGCAGCAGATATTCGGCTCTATCGGGCATCTGGACGTACGGATGGGCATCCTTGCGTGTGGTGAGGGAGTGTGCCAGCACGATGAGCTGGTCGGCGAGGACGTCGTGGGACTCCACCTCGGGTGTCACCGAGCTCATCAGAACTAGTTCCTCTCAGGCAGCTCGAGTTCGTCTGCTTCGGGGTGGAAATTGGCCGCGAACGGGTAAGGGCCGTAATGCGGGTAGAAGGCCGGGACTTCGCCCCCGCCTTCGGCGGCGATGTGCGCGATCTTCCGGTAGGCGGCTGCCCTGGCTCGCACCTTCTGGCGTGGACGGTTTCCCCACTGCCGGATCAGTGTGATGGCGAAGTACAGGACGAAGATCCCGACGACGGCGCCCGCCCCCGCGTAGTAGAGCGTCTGGTTCTTGGCGGATTCCCAGTGCTGTACGTAAGCGCCCCAGTAGACGAAGAGACCCATGAGTACGAGGGCCAAGGGATAGCCGGCCCTCTTTCCCGCATTGGTCAGCTGCGCGTCGTCGATGTGGCGCAGGCGCAGCATCTTGAGGACCGCGTCGTCGTCGAGAAAGTCGAATTGCAGCCTGCGGCCCTCGGCTTCGGCGGCCCGGCGAGCTTCCGGGACCGCCGCGAGGACCTCGCCGGGAATCATCTTCCGGATGATCCCCTCGCGTGCTCTGACTCCCACGGCCCGGGATCGCGGTCGGTCTCGTCAGCCATGTGAATCGTGCTCCTTCGCTGGGGCGGTGGCGGCGTGTGTCAGGGAGCCAGTGCGGTGTGGACGACGCCCGCCGGGACCACCGGTCCTCGCACCGTCCTTGCCGGTGAAGATCTTGTAGAGCGCACTGGCGAAACCACCGGTCTTGATACCCGCGGTCAGCCGCTCGCCCGCGATGACCGGAATCCCCGCCTTCGTCAGAATGCCGTTCACCGTCTTTACGGCGATCTCATTGAAGAACTTGTCCGTGACTCCGCCCATGGCGCCTGATCCGCTGAAGCGGATGCCCCGGAGCTTGCAGGGGTCAGTCCGGCGTCGACACGTGCGGGCGTAGCTGAGCCCCTTGTTCGTCGCGTAGGCGGCCACCGCCGGGTCGGGCATGGACTGCTGACCGACGCCCCGGTAAATGGACCGCACGAAATGCCGGGTGTCATCCATCGCCGCGGCTTCATCCTTGTCCTGCGGCTTGTCCCAGTCGAAGACGAGGTTCATGTCCTTGGGCAGGGTCAGGTCCACGCCGTCCGGCTTGTCCTCGGCGGGGGCGGCCGACGGGTCCGTCGACTTCTTCGGCTTCGCCGGGCCCTGATCGGAGCCCGCGATCTCGTCCCTGTCCTTGGAACTGTCATCGCCCCCGCTGCCGCATCCGGCAAGGAGCAGGGCTGCGATCGCGGCGAGCGCGGTGGTGACGGGCAGAGTGCGGCGGCTCACGGTCGGCTCCCGGTGGGGCAAGGATCTCTCCAACGGGCCGACGTTATCCACGGGGTTGTCGGTTCCGCCAGGGTCGACAGCGCGGCATGGTGTGCCATCCCGGCGGACTGTCATCGCGTCGTGACGCGCTCGGCGTGCTGGACGTGGTCGCAGGGGAGTGGCGGCGCCCCCACGAAGAAGCCCAGACGCTGAGAGCACGGGCAGGTCTTCGAGGTCCTTGGAGGCCGCCTCGGATGTGCGATGTCGCGCGTGGCCGTCCGGACGACGACATCCGATGCGTGCTCCTCGTCCCGCCAGGCGTAGCCCGCGACGAAGTCGACGTCCTTGGGGCGGGATCGAAGTGGTGGTCCTCCCATGGCTCCGCGGTAACTTCGCGGGGCCAGAGATGGGCCTGACGCGTGGCCCTCGACCGTCCGGCAGGCACCGGAGCCCACGCTCGACTGACCGGAGGACCCTTGGCCTTCGGCCTCATAAACCGGATGGTATCCGCCGCCGGGGCCGCCGCCGTTGGTGACTTCTCGATGCTGTGACCGGAGCAGGGACCGGGGTGACGCGTCGGTCGATGTGGCGCGTCGGCTAGACGGTGTGCCGGGGCTTGTCCTTCCTGATGTGCTCCACGGAGGCCGCGGTGACGAGGTACGTGCCGAGAGCCGTCCGCACACCCGGCATGGACTGGCAAGCGGCCTCGTACGGCCCCACGGCTCGCAGCCGAACGACAAGCGAACCTGCGGAAGTCGCGGACTCACCACCCGAACGGATACGCGCCGGGGAGGGGCCGCAAGGTCGATACCGTCCTCGGTCACGCGGACGCGCCGCTGATGGTGGGGGGCTGCGGGAGCCTGCCGACGGTGCAGTTACTGGTCGAGATTGATGAACAGACTCCGCGCGAAGTCGTCGAACTCGTCGATGTTCGAGGTGATCCAGCCGATGTCCTCACCGAGGGTTCGTACGATCACATCGATGCCGAGGGACTCGATGCGCCAGGCGTAGTTCACCGAGACGCACATCGCTTCGGCCTTGGCGGCGACGAAGTAGCGGATAGAGCGCTTGCCGCGGCCCAGCCGCTCCGTGTCGAAGTCGATGACCTCGGGGTCCTGCGCGGCGCCCGGCTCGTTCTTCTGGACGAGCTCGTCCAGAGTCTCGTTGACGTCGCCCTCGCTCGGGCCCGCGTGTACGAGGAAGGTCAGGAACTCACGGCGGGGGTCAGGGACGTAGAGGAAGATCTGGTGCACCGGCACCGTCTGGGGGATCAGCTCGGCCGCGGAGTCGAGCTCGAAGGCCAACATCTTGACCTGTTTCTTGTCGACCGGTTCGTCATCGACCAGCGCCCACAGCAGCTCCGACGTGCGCCGTGCCCACTTCTTGCGCTCGCGCGCGGCGCCCCGCCCCTCGCCGAGGACGGGCATGGCGGGCCAGACGGCGGCGTCGCTGTCCGTGTTGAGAGAAAAGGTGACGGTCACTCGGTCCTCCAGCGGAACGTGGTCATGACGGCGTCGAAGAGCTCGACGAGGATCTCGGTGAAGTCGCTGTCGAGGTTCCCGTCACCGACCGTGCTGAAGCTGACGACGACCCATCCGGCGTCCCCGCCGGACGACGGTACCTGCACGACGTAGTCGACATGCCTGGACGGCGCCTCGGCGCCCTTCTCCGGGTCGGCGGGCATAGTGCGCTCCTTGCGCATCCCCGCCGAACCGTCCACCTCCACGGGCTCGGAGTCGTCGGAGCCGGTGAGCAGCTGCATCAGTACGTCCTGCCGGTCGACCCCGTCACGCAACGCGGTGTCGATCCTGGCCACGATGACGGAAGCGGCCACGAGATACCCGTGCATGGGTTCCGTCGGCAGGTAGAGGTCCACGCCGTCGCGTTGCTGCGCCTCTCTCACCGAGGAGTTCAGCCGCCGGTACAGCTCCATGCGCGCCTCTGCCACCTTGTCCTTGGGCAGCTCGCGGGCGACTCGCTGGGCGGCTTCGTCGACGATCTCCTTGACCACGTCCTGGGTCCCCACTCTCAAGGGGATCCGCGTCCACCCCGGCGGTATGACGAGGGTGTAGCCGAAGGCGTTCTTGGTGTCAGTCGGCGGCATCGCGGCGGCTCCTTCGGTTGAGCGCCCCGTACACGAGCGTGATGGCACCGGGCAGAAGAGGGCTGATGAGGACCGCAGGGTGGTGGTGCATCAGCAGGAAGAGCGGGGCAAGCTGGGCGAGCCCGCCGCCCGCGAAATAGAGGACGAATTCACTCCGCCACCTCCCCCGGTTTTGCAGCAGGACGACGCCGACGGACAGGGCCGCGACCGCCAGCAGCGGCAGCGTCTGGCCCGGAACGCGGAAAACGCCGCTGAGCGATGTCGGAAGGGCCTCGGAACTGATGAGTACCCCACCGATAATGGCTACGGCAAGAAAGACGAGCGGAGTCACGACGGCGATCCGCGCGTTTCTGATCACCTTTTGGTCCTCGGGGGAGAGACCAGCGGCTGCTCCGGCTGCCCCAGCTGTTCCGTTGTGCACCATGTACGTGGCTCCTGGGTCTGTACGTCATGTCCTGCGGGACGGTCGCCTCACCAGGCGGACTGGGCCTGCGTCACGCCGTTGCTCGCTTTGAAGTCGTTGTAGGCGTCCCAGCTGGGTTTGTGCGGAATATCAAGTCCGTCACTCACGGCATTGAGCGAGTCGTTGTCGCCCAGCATCTTGTCTCCCCAGTCGACGGCCGTACCGGCATAGGTGGAGCCCATAGCGAGGCCGTAGGTGACGTTTCCGCCCACCTTGGTCCCCTGCGGGATTCCCTCGCCGAAGAGCTGCTTGTTCGTGCTGATGCCCTTGCGCAGGGCGGCGAGCTCGCTGTCTCCGAGGTGTGCTGCCTTGGACCACTTGCTGGGCGGCGGCATTTCGTCGGCCACCCTGCCGGCGCGTCCGGCGATGCCCTTCCGTAGAGCGGTCATCTCCTGTCGGATGGCCGTCTTCGCCGCGTCGTCGGTCGCGCCTGCCAGCCGATTGGCCAACTGGTTGCGCAGGGACTTGGTGCCCGCGAGGCCTTGCTTGAGCTTGGTGACCCGCTGCACGGTGGACGCCGCACGCGTCGACTTGCTCGCCGTCTTGAGTCCGATCATGGCTCCGCGGCCGAGCCCCATGGTGAGCAGTCCGAAGGCGTCGAAGGCAACATCCATCCAGGTGGCCTTGCCGGCCGCCACCAACAGCATGCGGCCAAGTACGACAGCGACACCCAGGCCGATGACGAGGAGGTTGAGGCCCGGTACGAAGATCGCGGCGATGGCCAGGGCTGTGCCAATCCAACTGAGAACGTCGAGGAACAGCTTGAAACCGTCCGCGTGTTCCTTGGCCCAGCCGACCAGATCGTCCCAGGCACTGTCCTCCACCGCGTCGTCGATCGCCTCAAGGATGTTTCTGCGCACCGTCGACGCGTGGCTGTGGAAGTGCGAGGTGGCGGTGAAGAGCTGCTTCTTCGCCTCTTTGACGGCGTCCTCGTCCTTCTCGTCGGCCTGCGCCTTGTCGCGTGCCTTCTTGGCGAGGTCCTGGGCGTGCTCCAATTCCTTGGCCCAGGTGTTCAGGTGGCCCGACACCTTCTCGTACCGGCCTTTTGTCTTGTCGAAGCGCCCGGCTAGGTCGTCGGACTCCTCCTTCAAGCTCTTCGCATACTTGCCCTTGATGTTGTCGTCTTCGCCGAGCTGGCGCAGCTTTTTGACCTGACGGGACAGGGTTTCCGCGATGTCTGAGAGTCGTTTCGCCTCCGCACGGACTGCGACCGGGTCACCCGGGGTGGGGTCGGATTCGGCGATGGGGGACCAATCGACGGGACGGCCAGCCAAGCGAGTTCTCCCTTGCTTTCTGCTCTTACTGCGCGCACAACACCATGGCTGCATTCTCGCTATTGCTTCATTACTTCTTCTTGCGCTTGTTCGCCTCGGCCAGTTCCTTGTCGATCTTCTCGAAGTTCTCGATCGACTGCTCGACCAGTTTTCCGACCTTTTCGATGCTGCCGAGCAGCTCTTTACGATGGTCGTCCCAGTTCGTGGTGAACTCGTCCATGGCCCCGGCGACGTAGGGCGATCCGTAGTCGTCCCGCATGTCCTCCTGATGCCCGGAGCAGCCCTTGAATTCCTTACGGACCGTGCCGAGGTCCTTCTTGATCGTGTAGAGGTACTCGTAGTCCACCCCGAGGTCGGTCATGGGGGCCTCCTCGCGTCTTCTCCGTCCATTGGGACGACGTTATCCAGCAGGGTTATTGGTCTTCCAGCGCCGATACCGGGGCAAGTAGTTGCATCTCGGAGGACTGTCATCGTGTTGTGATGCGAAGCGGGGAGCCGTAACTCACCGGTTGATCGACTGGACTTCCTCGACGGTGATGTCCTGGACGACCTCGATCGTGCCGTCAGGCATGCCGACCGGCGCGGCCTGGCCGGTGCCCGTCCAGCTGATCGTCCAGGTGAGGGCGGCCTTGAGCGGGAAGGTGTCTCCGCCGGAGGAGCGGCCGTAGACGATGCCGCAGGGCGGGGTCTCCTTGGACCTGCCCTTCGCGTAGGGCTCACCGATCTTGCCCTCCACTATGGGGCATTCGCCGCTCGCGGGGATCATGGTGGCGTCCTCGGTCCCGGGGTTGAGGGTGAGGGACTTCGGCTTGGCGGTCGTCGTCGCCTCGATGTGGAATCCGGGGACGTCGATGGCCGCCGTGGCCTGGACGTCGTCGAAGACGGCCTTGTCGAGCCAGGCCCACGTGGGCAGGTTCACCTTCGTGGTGCCCTCGGGTGCCAGGGAGACCTTCGTCTCGGGCAGCTGCATGCGCTGGTAGGCGAGGTCGGCGAGCATCTCGGGCTTGATCGCCTCTTCGTACTGGGGCGGCGGCTGCTCGCCTTCGTCGACCCAGAAGGGGATGTCGCTGCACGAGGAGCGCTTGAGGATGTCCGGCTCGTCGGGGTTCTCGACGGCGGCCCAGAACATGCCCTTGCCGTCCTTGTCGACGTTGTAGTCCTTGTAGCCCGGGGTGTCCGTCCAGCCGTAGTCGTCCTCGTAGTGGCGCTGCAACTCGGCGAGCGCGCGGCCCGCGTGGCCGGCCATCCCCGGGGCGCTCATGGAGTCCTTGAGGTCCTTGGACATCTTCTTCTTGAAGTCCTTGGCGCCGAGGTAGGGGGCGTACCAGCAGGGGGGCGGGGTCCAGGTGACGTCGGATGAAGTGACGTTTCCCTTGCTGCCGGCCTTGGCGACGGCGCCGGTGTAGCGGATCTGGGCGGTGGCGTAGATGCCGGTTGCGTCACTGCCGCCCTGTTGCTCGGTGCTGCCGCCACTGCCATTGTTCGCTGGTTCTGCTGCGTAAGCGGGCCCCGAGAGAATGACGGCGCCGAAGGTGAGAGTCAGGCCGGTGACGACGGCCGCACGGTGTGATCTGGTCACTGGCACTTCTCCGCCTTCGTCTCGACGAATACCTTGGAGGCCTGCCACAGGCCCTTACCCGTCGGGAATTTGACCATTACGATCTTGAAGTGGTCGAAGTCCTCTACGCTGGGCTTGCTCTTCAGCACCTTCCCGGACTTGGTCTCTTTGCCGTAGAACTTGCTCGAATCCACGCAGAACGCGACCTCCACCGAGTTGCCGTTCGGGGCGGATCGTGTGGTGGCCTGGTAGTGGCGCCGGGTGCCAATGGCCGTCCAGCCGCCATCGACTCTGCTGTCGATCTGTACCTTCGCGTAATGCAGCCCCTCACCGGTGGAGTAGGCGGCGACCGCCGCGTCTTTCGACGTGCGCTTGTCTACGCCCCGATAGATGGCCCGCATGAAATTCGCGGCGTCGTTCATAGCGGCCGCCTCGGCCTTGTCCTTCGGCTTGTCCCAGTCGAAGACGAGGTTCATGTCCTTGGGCAGGGTCAGGTCCACGCCGTCCGGCTTGTCCTCGGCGGGGGCGGCCGACGGGTCCGCCGACTTCTTCGGCTTCGCGGGGCCCTGATCGGCGCCCGCGATCTTGTCCCTGTCCTTGGAACTGTCATCGCCCCCGCTGCCGCATCCGGTAAGGAGCAGGGCTGCGATCGCGGCGAGCGCGGTGGTGACGGGCAGAGTGCGGCGGTTCACGGTCGGCTCCCGGTGGGGCGAGGATGTCTCCAACGGGCCGACGTTATCCACGGGGTTGTTGGTTCCGCCAGGGTCGATAGCGGGGCAAGGTGTGCCATCCCGGCGGACTGTCATCGTGTCGTGACGCACTTGGCGCGCCGGAGCCAGGAGGCCCCTCGGCTGACACCGGCTGCGGCGCCCGGTCCGTAATTCCGAGCGATTCCCGCCCCGCCTCGGCATGATGGCCCGATGCCCGACGAGACCCCCGAGCACGTGCCCCGTACGCCCCGCCGCACCGAACCCCCGCACGCCGCCGCCGGCGAACGCGCCTCCCTCACCGCCTTCCTCCAGTACCAGCGCGAGACCCTCGCGATGAAGTGCGCCGGGCTGACCGCCGAGCAGCTGAAGGAACGGGCCGTGCCGCCCTCGGACATGTCTCTGCTCGGCCTGGTCCGGCACCTCGCCGAGGTCGAGCGGAGCTGGTTCAGTAACGTACTGAACGGCGAGGCGACGGCGGCCCATTGGACCGGACGGCTGCCCGGCGAGTACGCCGACTTCGATGTGGCGGACGCCGACCCCGACGAGGCCTTCGAGATCTGGCACGCGGAGTGCGCCCGCTCCCGAGCCATCGTGGACGCCCTGGCCTCCCTCGACGTCACCGTCGACATCCGCGGCGACGCGTACTCGCTCCGCTACATCCTCACCCACATGATCGAGGAGTACGCCCGTCACAACGGCCACGCCGACCTGCTGAGGGAGCGGATCGACGGAGCCACGGGGGAGTAGCGGGCGGCGCACCTCCGGGGGCCGGCGCCTCGTAGGCTGACCCGGACCGGCGAGCGGCCGGTCCGGCGAATGCCGACGAAGGGGACGAGAACAGCCATGGCCCGCTACACAGAACCGCAGACCATCGCGCGCGGCGGATTCAGCATCAAGGTGCCGGAGACGTGGTGGGAGTTCGACGTACGCCCCGAGTCGCGCGACGCCGCCATACGCCAGATGATCAACGACCGCGTCCGCGAGCGGCCGGAGCTGGCCCCGTACCGCGAGACCTTCGAGGGCTTCCTGCGCAAGGCATCGAAGGACGCCTGGCAGTCCGGCGCCCTGTACTGCGGCTGCATGGCGGAGACCTTCGGCGGCGATACGCCGGTCACCGGTTCGGTCACGGTCTCCCTGGTCGGCGCCCGCACGCCCAGCGGCGACATCCTGCCCACCGACCCGGACCGCATCGTCGCCCAGCTCGGCGTACGCGAGGCCAAAAGAGAAGGCGACGTGTGGCGGAAGGTGACGACGGTCGACATCCCGGGCGTCGGCCTCGCGGCACGGACGTACGGCCTGGAGGACATCTCCGTGGCGGGCGACGACCGCACGATGCGCGTGGTCCTGATGCAGACGTTCATTCCGGTGCCGGGCCAGGAGGGAAAGGTCGCGCTGGTCTCGGGCAGCAGCCAGATCCTCGAACTCGCGGACTCGTTCTTCGACATCTTCGACGCGGTGACGTCCACGTTCCGTTTTGCGGAGTAGGACCGGCGAGTAGTTTCGTACCCGCGTACGGTTACTGAAGTCGCGGGTACGACGGGGGATACGCATGGGGGGCCATCGGCCGAGGGATTGGCATGTCCTGGATCTGGACAAGGATCCGACGCCGGGTGATCCGGACCGGGTGCGCAAGCTCGCCAAGGACCTGCACGACTTCTCCGACGATGTCGGCAAGGTGCTGCGGGACATCAAGGGGATGGCGGGCGAGGACGCCATCTTGCAGTGGGCGGGGAAGACCGCCGAGGCCTTCACGGAGAAGTTCGAGAAGGCGCCGGACAAGCTGAAGAAGCTCAAGAAGTCCTACGGGATGGCGGGCGACGCCCTCGCCGCCTATTGGCCGGAACTGGAGCGCGCCCAGTCCCTCGCCGACAAGGCGCTCATCAAGGGCCGCGAGGCCCAGGCCGACCTGTCTTCCGCCAAGTCTCGTCTGTCCTCCGCCGACTCGTGGATGGAGAAGGCGGGCAAGGAGGCCGACAAGTACAAGGACGACGGCGGCTCCAAGGGCAAGGATGTGCCCAAGCCGGACGAGGACAAGGTGCGGGCCGCCACCCGCAACGCGGCCTCCGCCGAGAACGCCCAGAAGTCCGCCAAATCCGACGTCACCTCCGCGCAGAACGCCCTCGACGCCGCGAAGAAGATGGCCGAGGACGCCCGCAGAATGCGGGAAGAGGCCGCCGGGACCGCGAAGCGGAAGATCGACGAGGCATCCGACGCGGGTATTCAGAACCGCAAGTGGTGGGAGGAGATCGGCGACTGGGTCACCGACAACTGGGACACCATCGTCGCCGTCTGCAAGGTCGTCGTCGCCGTCGTGGGTGTGATCGCGATGATCGTCGGCGGTCCGATCCTCGCTGCGATCGTGATCATCGCCGGAGCGATTGTCCTCGCCGACACCCTCAGTAAATACGCAAAAGGCCAAGCCACCCTGGTGGATGTGGCGTTCGCCGCGCTCGACTGCATTCCGGGCGCCAAGGGCATCACCACCGCCGCCAAACTTGCCAAGGGGGTCAAGGGCGGCCTCAAGGCCATGGCCAAGGGGGTGGGCAAGGGCGGGCTGCGCAGGGGTGCCGACGACGCGGCGGGTGCGGGCAAGAAGGCCGCCTCGCGCTGCAAGAACGGTGACCCGATCGACATGGTCTCCGGCGAGATGCTCATGGAGGAGACCGACGTCGAACTCCCGGGGCTGATGCCGCTGGTCCTTCGGCGCACCCACCTGTCGACGTACGGATGGGGCCGGTGGTTCGGGCCGTCGTGGGCCTCGACGCTCGACGAGCGGCTCGAACTGGACGCCGAGGGAGTCGTGTTCGCCGCCGAGGACGGCATGATCCTCCTGTATCCGGTGCCCCGGCCCGGTGCCTCGGTCATGCCCCTCGAAGGCCCGCGCTGGCCGCTGGACTGGGACGGCTCCCCGGGCGCCCCCATCCGCATCTCGGACCCGCAGGCGGGTACGGTCCGGCACTTCGCGCCGCTGGGTGCGCCCGGCCCGGACGACACCGCGTTCGTGATGCCTCTGGCGGCGATCTCCGACCGCTCCGGCAGGCGCGTCGACTTCGACCGCGGCGAGAACGGGACGCCGACGGCCGTACGGGACTCCGCCGGGCGGCACCTGCGCGTCGACACGGACGGAGGCCGCGTCACCCGCCTTCGCCTGGACGACGTGGAGGCGGGGCCCGAGGGCGTAACCCTGCGGTCCTACGGCTACAGCGACGACGGCCGGGGCAACCTCACTGAGGTCCGCGACTCCGGTGGCGCCCCGCTGAAGCTCACGTACGACGGCCGCGACCGCATCACGTCCTGGACCGACCGCAACGGCGGCTGGTACCGCTTCACGTACGACGATCTGGACCGCTGCGTCAGGGGCGAGGGTGCCGACGGCCGGCTCTCCTGCACCGTCGCGTACGACACCGAGAACCGCGAGACGCGCTACACGGACTCCCTCGGCCGCACCACCACCTACCGGCACAACGAGCTGCGCCAGCTCGTGTCCGAGACGAACCCGCTCGGGCACACCACGTACTCGGAGTGGGACCGCTACGACCGGTTGCTCTCGCGCACCGACCCGCTCGGCCGGACGACCCGTTACCGCTACGACGAGCACGGCGTTCCGACGCGTGTCCTGCGGCCCGACGGCCATCAGAGCGTCGCCGAGCTCGACGGGCTCGGCAGGCCCGTGACGGTGACCGAGCCGGACGGTGCCGTCTGGCGCATGGAGTACGACTCCGCGGGCCGTCTCACGGCGGAGACCGACCCGACCGGCGCCCGCCTCTCCTACGGGTACGACCAGGCCGGTGGGATAGCCACGATCACCGACGCCACGGGGCGCGCGACCCGGGTGGAGACCGACGCGGCGGGCCTCCCCGTCGCGACGACCGACGCCGAAGGCGCGACGACCCGCTACGAACGGGACGCCTTCGGGAGGCTTGTCGCGCAGACCGGCCCGGACGGCTCCCGCACCACCTACACCTGGACGCCGGAAGGCAGGCTCGCCCTGCGCACCCTGCCCGACGGCAGCTCGGAGCGGCGGGCCCACGACGGTGAGGGCAACCTCGTCGAGTACGTGGACACCCTCGGCCGCGTGACGCGTTTCGAGTACGGTGCGTTCGACCTGCTGGAGAAGCGGATCGAGCCGGACGGGTCATGCCTGCGCTTCACCTACGACGGTGAGCTCAGGGTCTCCTCGGTGACCAACCAGCTCGGCGTCACCTGGAGCTACACCTACGACGACGCCGGCCGGCTGATCAAGGAGCGGGACTTCGAGGGTCGTACGCGGAGCTACCGCCACGACGCGGCCGGACAGCTCATCGCGCAGACGAACGGCGCCGGTGAGACCACCGAGTACGTGCGTGACCTGCTCGGGAAGGTCCTGGAACAGCGGACTCCCGAAGGGGTCACGAGCTACGAGTACGACGTGGTGGGCAACCTCCGCGTGGTGCGAAGCGAGCACGCGGAGGTCGCCTACGAACGCGACGCCGTCGGCCGGATCCTGGCCGAGACCTGCAACGGCGCGACCGTGCGTTCGGCCTACGACCAGCTGGGCAGGCGCACGCGCCGCGTGACGCCGTCGAACGCCGAGAGCCTCTGGGAGTACGACGGCCGTGACCGGCCCGTACTGCTCCGGGCGGCGGGCCGGGCTGTCGGCTTCGGCTACGACGAGGCCGGCCGCGAGGTCGAGCGCCGCGCGGGAGCGGCGGTGCTCACCCAGGGTTGGGACCCGGACGGCAGGCTGAGCTCGCAGACGGTGACTGCCGACGCCTCGCCGGACGGGTCCGAACGGCGCAGGGTGCAGGAGCGGACGTACCGCTACCGGTCGGACGGCACGGTCCACGCGATCCACGACCTGGTCAACGGCCACCGCACCATCGACGTCGACCCCACCGGACGGGTCACCGCCGTGCGGGCGGACACCTGGTCGGAGCAGTACGCCTACGACGCGGCGGGGAATGTGGCGTCGGCGGAGCGGCAGGCGGCCACGGCGCTCGGCACCTCCGGGAGCATGAGCGGTGGCCAGGGCAGGCCCGGGGGCGTGCGCTACGACTTCGACGCCCAGGGCCGCGTGGTGCGGCGGCGCAGAAAGCGGCTCTCACGGAAGGCCTATGTCTGGCAATACAGGTGGGACAGCCAGGACCGCCTGGTCGGCGTGGTCACGCCGGACGGGACGAAGTGGGCCTATCTGTACGACCCGTTCGGTCGCCGCATCGCGAAGCGGCGCTTCGCGGCGGACGGTGAGACCGTCGTGGAGGAGGTGCGGTTCGTCTGGGACGGTTTCGTGCTCGCGGAGCAGGTCAGACGGTCCGGCGACGAACCGCTCAGGTGTACGACGTGGGACTGGGAGAGGGACCGCTTCAGTCCGGTCACGCAGGTGGAGCGCGTCGCCGGGCCCCGGGGACACCAGGACGCGGCACAGGAGTGGATCGACGAGGAGTTCTACTCGATCGTCACCGACGTGGTCGGCACGCCCACGGAACTGTGCGACGAGGAGGGCGAGCTGGCGTGGTGCTCCCGGACCACGGTATGGGGCGCGCCCGTGGACGAGGAGGCGCCCGGTGACCGCGCGTACTGCCCTCTCCGCTTCCCCGGCCAATACCACGATCCCGAGTCGGGGCTGCACTACAACTACCAGCGCCACTACGACCCGGAGACGGGCCAGTACGTTTCCCTGGACCCGCTCGACCTCGCCCCGGGCCCGAACCCCCGCGCATACGCGTCGAACCCCTTCACCGGGGTCGACCCGCTCGGCCTGGCGCCGGACTGTGAGCGCGCCTTGCAGGCCGCACGCGACCGCGCCGACCTCGAACAGGCCCGGCCGGGCGCCAGCAAGCAGACCAGGCCGACGAGCACGGCGGGCCTCACGGTGCCCGGGCATCAGCAGACGTACAGCGGTGCGAGCATCAAGGGCGGCGGCGACCACAACCTGCACCCGGACGTCCAGGCCGCCTACGACAGGGTTCCGATGGAGCTTCGCCCGGCGGGGAACCAGCACGGACGGTGCGGCGAGGCGGAAGCCCTCTCGAACGCCATGAACGCCGGACACGATCCGCGGGGCGGCGTGAGTGCCGCGGTGGACGTGCGGGCGGCGGGCAATCCCAAACACGGTGTGCCAAAGGCCCCCTGTTCGTCATGTCAGCATGTGCTCGACCAATTCGGAATCACGGCGGTGACCTAGAGATGACTGAAGAATCCCCCGGGCGTTGGTCCGCGGAGACCGACCGCGTACTGCGGGCGGCCGGCTGGCACCCCGGGCGAACCGTGCCCACGGCCGAGTGGGAGAGAGTCCTGCGCGAACACGGCGGCTTCGAGATCCACGCCGCGGCACGGCTCTTCCTCGCCGAATTCGGCGGCCTGGCGTGCGAGGAGCGAGGCCCGGGCAGGACGATGGCCCGCATGGGCTTCCGGCTCGACCCTCTCGCGGCCGAATGGGACGACGAGATCTTCGACGTGCTCAGCGAGGAAGCGGGCGCGTACCTGTATCCCGTCGGCGAGGCCGACCGCCGCAACAGCTATCTGGGAATCGCGCCGGACGGCAAGGTCTATATCGGCATGGACAGTGTCACCCTCCTCGCTGATACCGGCGAGGAGGCACTGGAGAAACTCATCGAGGGTATTCGCTGAACCAGGCATTCGGGGAGGGCGGCGGCGCAGAAGTCGACCCGGGTCAGCTCCGTGTCCGTGTTGCCCCAGCCGCGGCACCGTGCACCGCTTCGCCGCCGCCGACCTGGTGTGGATGCCGGGCGGCCCGGGGCCGTGGAGATCCGTGCCCCGGGCCGCCCGCCCGCGTCAGCCGAGCGTCAGCGCCGGTTCAACCCCCGCTTGACCCTCTTCCCCGACGGCGACTCGTCCAGCGTCTTCCACAGCTTCGCCGAGCTGAGCGACGTGTAGACGCCGGGGGCACCCTGCGCGCCGCAGCCGTCGCCGTAGGAGACGACGCCGATCAGGATGGGGGCCTCACGGCCGGGGACCTTGCGGAAGATGGGGCCGCCGCTGTCGCCCTGGCAGGAGTCCTTCGTCTCGACGCCGGCGCAGAAGTTGACCTTCGCGTCGTACTCCTTGTAGCTCGCCTTGCATTCGGCGTGGGAGAGGATCGGGACCTTCACCTCGCGGAGGCGGTCAGGGGTGTGGGTCAGCTCCGTGTCCGTGTTGCCCCAGCCCGCGACCGTCGCCTTCTGGCCCGGGCGGATCAGCGCGTCCGTGCCCTGCGTGGGGAGCGCGACCGCGGAGATGCCCCGCACCGGCTTCTCCAGCTGGAGGAAGGCCACGTCGTAGGCTTCCTTGCCCTTGAGGTAGCGCGGGTGCACGACCACGCCGCCCTTGGCGATGTTCCGTATCTGGCCCTGGCGTGCGGAGAGCACCGTGCGGCCCACGGCGACCTGGAGCGTCTTCGGTTTGACCGGCTTGCCCGCCTCGTCGACCAGGCAGTGCGCCGCCGTCACGACCGTGTCCGGGGTGACGAGGCTCGCGCCGCAGAACTGGCGGTCGCGCGCGCTGCCGGGACCCTTCTCCAGCACCGCCGTCATGAACGGGTAGGCGTCGTTGGGGACTTCGGTGCCGCCGATGATCGCGTGCGCGGCGGGGGCGGAGGTGGCGACCATCGCCAGCGCGGCGCCGGTCGCGGCGAGAGCGGCGGTGATGGAGGTTCTGCGGGCGGGAGTCCTGGGGGCGGAGGTGCCGCGGGCGGGGGTTCTTGTGGGGGTCATGTGACTCATGGGGGGTGCTTTTCCTTCGTACGGCAGGGACACGAATACGGAATGTCAGAGGGCGAGCAAGCCGGGCCGGTTCATTCGGACCGGCGGCCGGAGTCGGGTGGGTCATGGGGAGGAGTGCGGGTTGTTCGGTGATGCGGCAGGCGACGCCGCAGGTGCCGCCCGGGAGTCGGACGGGCGGGAACCGGCCACGCCCCTCGCGGCGTCCCCCTTGGGGCAGGCCGGTCGATCTCGGCCCATCGCCCGCCGCCGCGCCGCCAGTTGCGCGCCGCGGACCTATTCGCGTACGCACACAAACACCGCACTCCGAAAACCAGGAACGGCATCGGAACCGACGAGCGCGGATTGCGCGTGGATAACGATGGGACGTGTGAGCTTCGCGATCTTTAACGCGCCTTGAGGGGCTTATGTGCTGCTGATACGGTGCGATGACTTGACACTGGGCCTGGGGCTGAATAGCCCGTCCGAGGTGGGGCGAGAGAGTCGCGAGTGTCGCAAATGATGAAAATTGACCGAATCTTCTTGGGTGTGCGGGGAGCAGTTGCGTGAAGATCCAGGAGCGTATGGGGGCGGGCAACAGCCGTTCCGCCGCGCCGGTTCAGCCGGCGGTCGGTGAGCGCCTTCCCGCGCCGCCTCGCGAGCGCAAACCGGCACTGGCCGCACTGGCCGTCCTCCTCATCCTGGTCGGCGCGCTCGGCGCCACCGTGCTCGTACTGCGCGCCGGTGACCGCATCGAGGTCGTCAAGGTGACGAAGGAGATCCCGGCGGGCGAGGCGCCCGTCGAGGGCGAGAACATCACCAGCGTGATGGTCGCCGAGGACGCCTCCATCAACTACGTGCCGTGGGCGAAGGCCGATGCCCTCACCAAGCTCAAGGCCAGGAACACCATCCCGGGCGGCACCGTCGCCGTCGGTGAGATGTTCGGTGCCCAGGCCGGCCTGCCCGCGGGCAAGGCCTCCGTCGGCCTCTCCCTCAAGGAGGGCCAGTACCCCTCCGACCTGAAGGTCGGTGACACCGTCGCCGCCTACCCCGTGGTCTCCGGCACCTCCACCGGCAAGGGCTCCACCGGCAGCGGCAACTCCACCAGCGGTACGCCGCTCGTCGCCGCCGCCAAGGTGAGCACCGTCGCCTCCCAGAGCGACGCCACCGTGAGCACCGGCAACCAGAACCTCACCCTCCTCGTCCCGCAGGACGAGGTCGCTGCCCTGGCCAGCGCCGCCTCCGAGGGCAAGGTCGTCATCGTCCGCGTCCCGTCCAACGGCAACTAAAGGCGAGTAGAAGAGACATGGCGCTCATCGCTCTCGCCGCCGACAAAGGGTCGCCCGGCGTCACCACCGCTGCCGTCGCGCTGGCCGCCGTCTGGCCGCGCCGCGTGCTGGTCGCGGAGACCGACCCCGCCGGCGGCGACCTGGTCTACCGCAGCGCGGCCGCGCACGGCGGGCCGCTCAACCCCAACACCGGCATGCTCTCCATCGCGGCCACGGCCCGCCGCGGCCTCGTACCCGACCAACTCTGGGACCACACCCAGCCATTGAGCGGCGGGCTCGAAGTCCTTGTCGGGCTCGGCGTCGCCGAGCAGGCCGCCGGGCTCGCCGGTCTCTGGCCCACCCTCGGGCGCGCCTTCTCGCAGCTCGCCGACTCGCCGCACGCGCCCGCCGACGTCATAGCCGACTGCGGGCGCATCAGCGGCGACACCCCGGCCGTCGAACTCTTCCCGCAGGCCGCCCTCGTCCTGCTCGTCTCGCGCACCGAACCCGAGTCGATCGCCCGCGTACGCGACCGTGCCGCGGCGCTCGCCGCCAAGCTGCACGGCGGCGCGCGAGGCGCCGCCTCGCTCGCGACCCCGCTCATCGGCGTACTGCTCATCGCGGACCCCTCGGCATCGGCCAAGCTCGTCCACCAGGTCAACGACATGCTGATGGCCGCGCAGACCGGCGCCCGCGTCGTCGGCACCCTCGCCGACGACCCGACGGGCGCCGACCAGCTGGCCGGACGCAGGCGCGGCCGCCTCGACAAGTCGCTGCTCATCCGCTCCGCGCGCAAGGTGACCGTCGACCTGTACCAGCAGTACGGCGCCGCCTGGGCCAACCCCGTCGCGCAGCAGCCCGGAGCGGGCCGATGAGTACGCCCGTCGATCACCAGCTCGTCAAGCGCTTCCGGCAGGACGCCGGCGACCGCATCGCCGAGCAGCGCCGCCTCGACCAGGTCTCCGGCGTCACCCCGATGTCGGGCGAGGACGAACGGCACTACGCCCGCGCCGTCATCGCCCAGATCCTGGAGGAGTACGCCCGCGCGGAGATCAACGCCGGGCGCACCCCCCTCGACGCGGAGACCGAGGAGCAGTACGCGGCCGCCGTGCACGCCGCTCTCTTCGGCGTCGGACGGCTGCAGCCGCTGCTCGACGACCCCGAGGTCGAGAACATCGACATCAACGGCTGCGACCAGGTCTTCGTCGGGTACGCCGACGGGCGCGAGAGCCAGGCCGACCCGGTCGCCGAGACCGACGAGGAGCTGGTCGAGCTGATCCAGGTCCTCGGCGCGTACTCGGGTCTCTCCTCCCGCCCGTTCGACTCCGCGAACCCGCAGCTCGACCTCCGACTGCCCGACGGATCGCGGCTGTCGGCGGTCATGGACGTCACGCGCCGCCCCGCCCTCTCCATCCGCCGCGCCCGCATGGGCAAGGTCTTCATGTCGGACCTGGTCGGCAACGGCACGGTGACGCCGGAGATCGGCCACTTCCTCGCCTGCGCGGTCCGGGCCCGCAAGAACATCATGATCGCGGGCGCGACCAACGCCGGTAAGACCACGCTGCTGCGCGCCCTCGCCAACGAGATCCCGCCGCAGGAGCGCCTGGTGACCGTCGAGCGGGCCCTGGAGCTCGGCCTCGACCAATTCGCCGACCTGCACCCGAACGTCGTGGCCTTCGAGGAACGCCTGCCCAACTCCGAGGGCCAGGGCGAGATCACGATGGCGGAGCTGGTGCGCCGGTCCCTCCGCATGAACCCCTCGCGCGTCATCGTCGGTGAGGTCCTCGGCGACGAGATCGTGACGATGCTGAACGCGATGTCTCAGGGCAACGACGGCTCGCTCTCCACGATCCACGCCAACAGCTCCAGCGAGGTCTTCAACCGTATTTCCACGTACGCGTTGCAGGCCTCCGAGCGGCTCCCCATCGACGCGAGCCAGATGCTCATCGCGGGAGCCGTCAACTTCGTCGTCTTCATCCAGCGGCGCAACAACTACGAGTCCGGCGGCAAGCTCCAGCGCATGGTGACCTCGGTCCGCGAGGTCAACGGCGTCGACGGCCGCGTCCTGTCCAGCGAGGTCTTCGCGGAGGCCCCCGACGGACGGGTCGTCGCGCACGCGCCGATCGCCTGCATGGACGACCTGGCCGCGTTCGGTTACCGCCCCGCCGGGCAATGGGGGTGAGCACGACATGAACGGACCGGGCTCCATGGGCGGCCTCTTCTCGCTGCCCGTCCTGTACGCGCTGGGCTGCGGCGTCGCAGCGGGCGGCGGCATCGCGCTCCTCGTGATCGCGATCCGCGGCCTGCCCGTCAAGCCGGACCACGAGAAGCACAAGGCGAGCGAGCGCGCGAGCGAACTGATCCGGTTCGCGGGCCGGCGCGGCTCGCTGGCCGCCGGTGTCGGCCTGGTCGTCCTGCTCCTCACCCGCTGGGCGGTGGCGGGCATCGCCGCCGGCATCCTCGTCTTCTTCTGGGACAAGCTGTTCGGCGGCGCGGCGGAGGAGCGCGCGCAGATGAAGCGCGTAGAGGCCCTCGCCGCCTGGACCGAGTCGCTGCGCGACACGATCGCGGGCGCGGTCGGCCTGGAACAGGCGATCCCGGCCTCGGCGCGCGCGGCGGCGCCGGTGCTCCGCCCCCACCTGGACGCCCTCGTGGACCGTCTGCGCGCCCGCACCCCGCTCCCCGAGGCGCTGCAGATCCTGGCCGACGAGATCGACGACGCGTCGGCGGACATCATCGTCGCGGCGCTCATCCTCAATGCCAAGCTGCGCGGCCCCGGCCTGCGCCAGGTCCTCGGCGCGCTCGCCAAGTCGGCGCGCGAGGAGGTCGACATGCGCCAGCGCGTGATGGCGCAGCGCGCGTCGACCCGCCGTTCGGTGCAGATCGTGGTGGCGGTCTCGGTCGCCTTCGTACTCGGCCTTTCCATCTTCAACCGCGAGTTCGTCGAGCCCTACGGCACGCCGGTCGGCCAGCTCGTGCTCGCCATGGTCTGCGCCCTGTTCGCGCTGGGCTTCTGGTGGCTGCGGAAGCTGTCGACGGTGGAGACGCCGGACCGCTTCCTGGTCAAGGACGTGCCGGGCGTGCAGTTCGTACGTCCACGGGGCCCGGCGGGCGCCGCAGAGCAGGCTCCGCAGCCGGTCCAGCAGGGCCTGCCCGGCTACTCGAACCCTGAGGGGGTACGTCGATGAGCCTGACGATGCCGATAGTGATCGGCGCGGTGCTCGGCCTCGGCGTCTTCGCCCTCGTACGCGCCCTGATGCCGACCAAGCGCAGCGCGGTCGCCACCGTCGCCCGCATCGACGCGATGCGGGCGCGCGGCGCGGCGTACGAGTCGCACCGGGCCATCTCGGACACGGAGAAGCCCGGCCGCATCGGCTCGCTGCGGACCCGCGTCGGCATGCGCGTCGCGGACTTCTACCTCCAGCAGGGCTGGGAGCAGCGGTCGCTGCGGGCCGACCTCGCGGTCCTCGAACGCAGCTGGGAGAAGTTCCTGGCGACGAAGGTGCTGCTGGCGGCGGTCGGCATCTTCTTCGGCCCGTTCCTCTTCGCCATCGTCTGGACGCTCGGCGTCGGCCGCAGCCCGATCATCCCGGTGTGGCTCGCGCTGATGTTCGGCGCGCTCTTCTTCTTCCTGCCCGACCTGGAAGTACGCAGGGACGCGGCGGAGAAGCGGCGCGATCTGCGCCGCGTCATCGGCGCCTATCTGGACCTGGTGTCGATGAGCCTCGCGGGCGGCCGCGGCCTGCCCGAGGCGCTCATGGCGGCGGCGGAGGTCTCCGACGGCTGGGCGACGCAGCGCATCCGCAGCGCGCTGGCCGACGCCCGCATCACCGGCGTCAGCCAGTGGCAGGCGCTCGGCGCGCTCGGCGAGGAACTGGGCGTCGAGGAGCTGAAGGACCTGTCGGCGTCCCTGGCGCTGGTGGCGGACGACGGCGCGAAGGTACGCGAGTCGCTCGCGTCCCGCGCGGAGACGATGCGGCACCGCGAACTGGCCGAGATCGAGGGCAGTGCGGGCGAGAAGTCCCAGTCGATGCTGGTCGCGCAGCTGCTGCTGTGCGCGGGGTTCCTGGTCTTCCTCATCTTTCCCGCGGCGATGCGCGTGTTCCAGGTGTAGCGACCCATGCCCGACCCATGCCACCCCACACCCGACCCACCCGAAAGGACAACTCATGATGAACGGACGGAACTTCAGTCACCCGGCTGTCGACTTCCTCGTGACCTTCCTGAAGGGCCGCGTCCAGCGCGCCCGCTCCGGCGAGCTCGACCGTGGCGCGTCCGCGGTGGAGTGGGTCATCATCTCGGCGGTCGTGGTGGCGATCGTCGGCGTCGTGGCCGCGGTGATCAACCTGGCGCTGAAGGACGGCGCGGAGAAGGTCAGCGACTGCATCAAGGGCGCGGAAGCCAGCGGCACCTGCTGACGGCGTACGACTGGCTGCTGACGGCATGGTGAAGCTGACGGCATGGTGAAGGGTGACGGGGTGCGGGGACCGCGTGGATTCGTACGCCGCAGGGTGGGGGCCGCCTCCACCCGCGGCGAATCCGGCATGACCGCGATCGAGTTCGTGCTGCTGACCCCGGTCCTGTTCTTCATGATCTTCGCGACGGTGCAGTTCGCGCTGTACTTCTTCGCGGACCATGTCGCCCAGGCCGCCGCCCAGGCGGGCGCGCGCAAGGCCCGTGCCACCGCCGACGAGAACGCGGGCGGCTGGCGCGGCGAGGCGCGTGACGTGGCCGACGCGTACATCCGCCAGCTCGGCCCGAAGCTGGTGCTCGGCCCGGACGTGAAGACCATCCAGCCGGAGCAGAACACGGTCGGCGTGGAGATCACGGGACGGGTGCCCACGGTCTTCCCGGGGCTCGATCTGACCGTGCACGCGCGGTCGGCGGGCCCGGTGGAGCGGTTCGTGGAAGGTGACGGCTGATGCGGAGAGCACGCCACATACGGGCCGCGAACCGTGAAAGCGCGGACCGGGGGCTCTCGACCGTCGAGGTCGTGATCCTCGCCCCCGTGATGATCCTCTTCATCCTCGTCCTGGTGGCCTTCGGCCAGCTCGTCGACGGCCGGGGCGCCATCGACGGAGCGGCACGGGACGCGGCGCGCGCCGGGTCGATCCAGAAGGAGCACGGCACGGCGATGGCGGAGGCGAGAAAGGCGGCGAGGGCGGACCTCGCGGACGTCTGTTCCGGCCCGGTCTCGGTCGTCCAGAAGAGCGACGGTTTCGACCCCGACGTGGACCCCTTCTTCACAGTCGAAGTGAGCTGCGAGGTCAAGGGCTTGGCCATGCTGGGCCTGGACGTCCCCACGACGCTGGAGGCCAGCTTCAGCTCTCCGCTGGACCCCTACCGGAGGTCGGCGTGACGGGGGCGCACCGCGCTGTGCGCGACGTAAGCGTCGTACGCGCTTGGATCGGTTCCCGTCGTGTACGCCTCGACGACCGCGGCTCGGGCGCCGGCGCCGTCATCATCTTCGCGATCGTCTTCCTCACGCTCTCCGCGTTCGTGATCGACGGCGGCCTCTCCATCTCCAAGCGGGAGCGCGCCGCGGACATCGCGGAGCAGGCCGCGCGCTACGCCGCGCAGGACCTGGACACCGAGGGCCTCTACGAGGGCGCCAAGGGCGCGCCCATCAACTACGAGAACTGCGGCGCCCGAGTCCGGGCCTTCGTCGAGGAAGCGGGCCTGATCGCCTCGGACGTCGCCAACACGCACTGCGTGACGGCGAACGCGCAGCAGGTCGAGGTCGAGGTCCAGATGACCTACAGCCCGGTGTTCACCGGCATGTTCTACGGCGGCGACATCACGGTGAAGGGCCGCGCGGCGGCGGAGAACGAAGTCGGCTGAGGCCTTCCTCGCCTCCTCCGGCGCGTCAGCCCGACCCTCGGCTACTTCGCGCCCCCACCGTCCTTGCCGCCCTGGCCGCCCTTCCCGTTCACCTTCACCGCGTCGTTGACCTCCTTCGCCAAGTCGTCGTCGAGCTTCTTGAACTCGCGTACGACCGCGTCGGAGAGGTCCGCGAGCTGGTCCAACTGCTGGCCGATGTCCTCGCGGCCGTCCTCCCAGTTGGACTCGAAGTCCTCCAGGGAGTCGTACACACCGCCGTCGCCGATGTCGTCGCGGTAGGACTCGAAGATCTTCTTGGTGCGGTTCATGCGGTCCTTGATGGAGCGCAGGCGTCTGCCGTAGTCCTCCAGGTCGGTGATCGGGACCGCGAGGTCGCTCTTGCCCTTGCCCATAGTCATGTCCCCCTTGGGTGATTCACCGCGTCCCGCCGACAGGAAACGGCACCGACGACGCTACCGCGTGGGCCGGGAACCGTCTCCGGCCGAGATCGCGTCGGTGGACAGGGCGGAACGGTTCCCCTTCCGTACCATCACCTCAGTAGGCTTTTGTTACTACCACCCACCCCCCTCCATCCACTCCTCCCCACAGGACACCAGGACACCCGCCATGGCGCGCACCACCTCACGCTCGACGAGCCCGCCTGATCCGCAGTCGCCGCGGAACCGGACGCCGCAGCCTCTGCCCCGGCGTCGGCGTTCCTTCGGGGATTTCGTCAAGGCATTCCTCGCCTTTGTGGCGTTGGCCGTGCTCCTGGTCGGTGTGCCCGGGGCCCTCGCGGTGTTCGTGGGGTGGCCGCTGCCGGGTGGGGCGCCCTCGCTGAGCTGGCTGCAGCAGGAGATCACCGTCGGCACGTTCATCAACGTGCTGACCGTCGTCGTCTGGTTCGCCTGGGCGCAGTTCACCGCCTGCGTACTCGTCGAGATAAAGGCCGCGCTCTCCGGCGTCGGGATCCCGAGCCGGGTGCCCGGCGCCGGTGGCAGCCAGATGCTCGCGCGGCAACTGGTCGCCGCCCTCCTCCTCGTGGGCGCCACGGCCGCCGGCTTCGCGCCGGGGCTCTCGCAGTTCGGGCAGTCGTTGGAGGGGAACCAGAAGCCCGCGTCCGCCGCGAGCGCCCAGCAGACGCCGGGGGGTCTGTTCGGGCAGGAGCAGCAGCAGGCCGCCAGTGCCGCCGACGCCCTCGCCGCGCAGGCCGAGCAGGCCGCCGCGCACGCGGGCGGCGGCAGCGGTGCCAAGGACGGGGACACGAAGTACTACCGGATCCAGCCGCCCGAGGGGCGCCACCACGACTCCCTGTGGGAGGTCGCCGAGCGGCACCTGGGCGACGGCCGCCGGTACAAGGAGATCTACCAGCTCAACAAGGACCGCGAGCAGCCCGACGGTTCGAAGCTCTCCGAAGCCAGTCTCATCCGGCCGGGCTGGATCATGGAGATGCCCGCGGACGCGCACGGCGGCGAGCTCGTCGAGATGCCCGACGAGGCGCCCAAGGTGTCGCAGGACGTCAAGGAGCAGATCTCCGACTACTCCAAGACCGGGGACCAGCGACAGGGCGGCGGCGGCCGGCAGGGCAGTGGGGAACAGGGGGGTCAGCAGGGCGGCGGCAGCTCCGTCGACCGCGACACCGCGCACATCGTCCTTCCCGAACAGCGGCCCTCGGCGCCGGAGAAGCCCGCGATGCCGCAGGCCCCGGCCACGCCCGAGACACCCGCCACGCCCGAGGGACCCGCCACACCCGTCACTCCCGAAGCCCCCTCCGCCACCGGCGGCAGCCAGTCCGAGAGCTCCGGCTTCGGGCTGCCCGAGGCGCTCCTCGGCGCGCCCCTCCTCGCCGCCGGTCTGCTCGGTGCCCTCGGGCGGCGTCGCCGGCACGCCCTGTGGCAGTCGGCCATGGGCGCGGTCGGCGGCCGCCGCGGCATGCAGCCGCCGACCCCGACCGGGGACGCCGCCGATGTGCAGGACGCGCTGCTCGTGGGCGCCGACCCCGAGGGCGTACGCCTGCTCGACCTGTCGCTGCGCGGCCTCGCCGCCTCGCTCGCCGAGGAGAACCGCGCCCTGCCGACCGTGTACGCGGCCTGGCTGAGCAACGGGGACCTGCACCTCCAGCTCGCCCAGCCCGCCGGACGCCCGCCGGCGCCGTGGCAGCTGGGGCAGGACCAGACGTTCTGGATGCTGGCCCGCACCGACGCCGAGCGGTACGAGGACGTGGACACCGCCGCGCCCTACCCGGGGCTCGTCAGCCTCGGCACCCTCGGCGCCCCCGAGGAGTCACGGCTGCTCCTCAACCTGGAGTCCGTGCCCGGCATCGTCTCGCTGAGCGGCAGCGAGGCCGACCGCGCCGCCGTCTTCGCGTCCGTCGCCGCCGAACTCGCCACCAACGGCTGGTCGGACCGCATGACCATCACCCTCGTCGGCTTCGGGCAGGACCTCACCCCCTTGGCGCCCAACCGGCTGCGCCACCTGGAGGACGTCGAAGCCCTCCTGGAGACCATGGAGGCCGAGACGCGACAGCGGCGCGGCGCGCTCGGCACCGCCGGACACGACTCCGTGCTCACCGGCCGCACCGGCCCCGCCCAGCACACCCGCTGGGCCCCGCACCTCGTACTGCTCGCCGCCGAACCGACCGGCGAGGACGCCGTCAAGCTCGCCGAACTCGCCGCCGACGCCAGCCGTCTCGGCATCGGTTACCTCGTCGGTACGGAGTCCGGGGACCTGCCCGGCGCCGCCTGGCAGATGGAGATCACCCCCGCGGGCAAGCTGCTCGCCCCGCTGCTCGGCCTCGAACTGGAGGCCCAGGCGCTGCCCGAGGCCCAGCAGCGCGCCGTCGTCCGGCTCTTCACCGAGGCCGACCCCGACAGGGACGGACACCCCACGGGCCCCGACGACGGGCCCGCGGGCGCCGCGCCGCCGTTCCTCGTCGACGTCACCGAGCAGGGGCGGCCCGCGGTCTACGCCCGCCTCGTCGGTACGTACGAGATCATCGGCCTCGACCCGCCGGACGGTGAGCGCAGCGCGCTGATGCACGAGGCGCTCGCCCTGCTGCTCCTGCACCGCGAGGGCGTCCACCCCCGGGTGCTCGCCTCCGCGCTCTGGCCGCGCGGCGTCACCGAGGACGTGCGCGACGCGCTCGTCGAGCGGCTGCGCGAGTGGCTCGGCACCGACCCCGACGGGGCGCCCCGGCTGCGGGCCGATCAGAACGGGCGGCTCACGCTCGCCAAGTCCGTCGTCTCCGACCTGGACGTGCTGCGCTCGCTCTACCACGAGGCCACGCAGGGGCGCGGCGCCGGCAACCGTGCCGTGCGCGGGCGGATGCTCACCGACGCGCTGGTGCTCGTACGCGGGCCGCTGCTCGCCGACCGGCCGCAGGGGCGGTACGGGTGGCTCACGCACGAGATCATCGACGCGCAGCTTCCGCTGCTCGTGGCCGACATCGGGCTCGCTCTGTCCGAGTTCCACCTGGAGAAGGGGCGGGTGGAGAAGGCGATCGAGGCGCTGAACGCCGCGCTGGGCTCGGCGCCGGGGGACGAGCGGCTCTGGAACGAGTTGCTCCGGGCCACGGCCGCCACGGAGGATTCTGCTCGGCTTCAGCGGGTGGCTGCGGATCTCCTTGCGCGGAGTGGGGCGCGGGGGCTGCCGCCCCGGACCGAAGCCTTGCTGGACGAGCTGCTGCCGACCTGGCGCAGTGGGCTCACGGCTGTGGGGTGACGGGGGCGGCTGGACCGCCGGTTCGCGGCGGACGCCCCCTGCCCACCCGTTGCCCCGCGCTGAATGGTGACCGTCATGACCGCCCTCCTCATCCTCCTCGGCGGCCTCTGGGGGGCCCTCGCCGGGACCCTCGTGCCCCGCGCCGCCTACCGGCTCTCCGTCCAGCCCGACGAGAGCTGGCGGCGGGAGTGCCCCGAGGGACACCCGCTCGGCGGCTGGGTCGGACTCGCGAGGTGCGGGCACGGGCGGTCGTACGGGCCCGGCACCGCCCTGGTCGCCATCGCCACCGCGGCCGTCTGCGCCGCGCTCGCCACCGCCACCGGCGCCCGCCCGGAGCTGGGCGTCTGGCTCCTGATCGCGCCCTTCGGCGTGCTGCTCACCGTGGTCGACTTCGGAGTGCACCGGCTGCCGGATGTCCTGACCCTGCCGCTCGCAGGGGCCGCGCTCGTGCTGCTCGGCGGTGCCGCGCTGCTGCCCGAGCACGCGGGGGAGTGGACAGGGGCGCTGTACGGGGCGCTCGCGCTGGCCGGTGCGTACTTCGTGCTGTTCCTCATCAACCCCAACGGCATGGGCTTCGGCGACGTGAAGCTCGCCCTCGCCCTGGGGGCGGTGCTCGGCTGGTACGGGTGGGGCGTGCTGCTGCTCGGCACCTTCGCCGGGTTCGTCCTCGCCTCGCTGTACGGCATCGGGCTCGTCGCCGCGCGCCGCGCCGGGCGGAAGACGGCGATCCCCTTCGGCCCGTTCCTGCTGGGCGGCGCCTTCGTGGGAGTGCTGCTCGGGGCGTTCACCGCCTGACGTCAGGGCCCCGGAAGGGCTGGCGTACGCTGGCTTGGTCCGTCCACAACCCTTACGAAAGGGACGCCCCGGTGACCGAGAAGGCCGACCTTCAGTCCGTCCTCGACCGTGCCGCCGCAGGTGGGCGGATCACCCCCGAGGAGGCGCTCGCCCTCTACCGGGACGCCCCGCTGCACGCGCTCGGCGCCGCCGCCGACGCCGTGCGCCGCCGCCGTTACGCCGGCACGGAGCACATCGCGACGTACATCATCGAGCGGAACATCAACTACACGAACGTCTGCGTGACGGCCTGCAAGTTCTGCGCCTTCTACGCCGCTCCGAAGGACACCAAGAAGGGCTGGAGCCGCGACCTCGACGACATCCTGCGCCGCTGCGCGGAGACCGTCGAGCTGGGCGGTACGCAGATCATGTTCCAGGGCGGTCACCACCCGGACTACGGCGTCGAGTACTACGAGAAGCACTTCGCCGCGATCAAGCAGAACTTCCCGCAGCTGGTCATCCACTCCCTCGGCGCGTCCGAGGTCGAGCACATGGCCCGCATCTCCAAGGTCTCCGTCGAGGAAGCCATCAAGCGGATCAACGCCGCGGGCCTCGACTCCTTCGCCGGCGCAGGCGCCGAGCTGCTCCCCGCACGTCCGCGCAAGGCCATCGCCCCGCTCAAGGAGAGCGGCGAGCGCTGGCTGGAGATCATGGAGATCTCCCACAACCTCGGCGTCGAGTCCACCTCCACCATGCTCATGGGCACGGGCGAGACCAACGCCGAGCGCATCGAGCACCTGCGTATGATCCGCGACGTGCAGGACCGGACGGGGGGCTTCCGGGCCTTCATCCCGTACACGTATCAGCCCGAGAACAACCACCTCAAGGGCCGTACGCAGGCGACGATCTTCGAGTACATCCGCATGATCGCGATCGCCCGCATCTTCCTCGACAACGTGGCGCACATCCAGGGCTCCTGGCTGACCACCGGCAAGGAGGCGGGCCAGCTGACGCTGCACTACGGAGCGGACGACCTCGGCTCGGTCATGCTGGAGGAGAACGTGGTCTCCATGGCCGGTGCCAAGCACCGCAACAACCTGCGCGAGATGATCGAGATGATCCGCACGGCGGACCGCGTCCCGGCCCAGCGCGCCACGACGTACGAGCACCTCGTCGTGCACGACGACCCGGCGAACGACCCGGTCGACGACCGCGTCGCCTCGCACATCTCGTCCACCGCGATCGAGGGCGGCACGGCTCACCCGGAGCTGAAGCTCCTCGCCGGCAACTGAGGCCACCTTGCTGACACTTCACGTCGCCGAACACTCACCTGAGGCGGCGGTCCTGGCCGACGGGGCGATCATCGCCGCCGTCGGCCCGTACGAGAGCCTGGCCGCGGCGCACCCGTCCGCCCGCGTCCGCCGCTGGCCCGGCATCCTGACGCCGGGCCTGCTCAACCCGTACGGCCCCGAACTCCTCGAAGCCACCTACCACCCCGACCCGCGCGAGGCCGACGAGCTCGGCACGGACCCCATCGCGGGGGAGCGCGCCCGCGCCATCTTCCGCGCCGACCCGTCGCGCCTCGGCGCCAGCGCGCGACGCGGCGTGCAGCGGCTGCTGGCGCACGGCACGGTGGCCGTGGCGGGCGAACTACGGGCCCGCCCCGTCATCGACGCGGTCCGCAGAGCGGGCCTGGCGGTAGGCCGCCGCCCCCCAAGACTCCCAGGCCCACCCTCCCTGTCCCCCACCCCCCTGATCCTCCTCCCCTCCCTGACCAAGTCCGCCCCCGCCCGCTTCGCGATCTTCGACGTCCCCACCCGAGCGGACCTGCCCCGCCGAGGCACGTCAACCTGCGTGGCGACGGTAGTGGCCGGCCGTCTGGTGTACAGGTCCCGCTGACCACAAGGGGGAGGGCGCAGCCCTCCCGGGGGCGCGGGGAACGGCGCGAGCAAGGGGGAGGGCGCAGCCCCTCCAGGGGCGCGGGGAACGGCGCGACCAGCCACGAACAAACC
>NZ_JBSFRK010000013.1:102911-105968 GCF_053589195.1 Streptomyces sp. NPDC003379
AACCCGCACCCGCCGAGCGAGAGCACGAGGCAGACGCGCCGCACAGGGCCCGCCGCAGGCGATGGGGGGCGCAGCCCTTCCAGGGGCGCGGGGAACGGCGCGACCAGCCACGAACAAACCCGCACCCGCCGAGCGAGAGCACGAGGCAGACGCGCCGCACAGGGCCCGCCGCAGGCGATGGGGGGCGCAGCCCTTCCAGGGGCGCGGGGAACTGCGCGACCAGCCACGAACAAACCCGCACCCGCCGAGCGAGAGCACGAGGCAGACGCGCCGCACAGGGCCCGCCGCAGGCGAAGGGGGGGGCGCAGCCCTTCCAGGGGCGCGGGGAACTGCGCGAGCAACCACAAACAAACCCGCACCCGCCAAGCGCCAGCACCACGCAGACGCCCCCGCGAGAAGCTCGCCGCAGGCGAGAGGCCCCCGCCAAGAGAGAAGACCGGCCTGACACAATAGGCCGAGTGACCCGCGCCTCATTGGACAAGCAGCCGCACGACGTCGCCACGATGTTCGACGACGTCGCGGAACGATACGACCTCACCAACGACGTGCTCTCCCTCGGCCAGGCCCGCCTCTGGCGCAAGGAGGTCGCCAAGGCCGTCGACGCGCGCCCCGCGCAGAAGGTCCTGGACCTCGCCGCCGGCACCGCCACCTCCTCGCAGCCCTTCGCCCAGGCCGGCGCGTACGTCGTGCCCTGCGATTTCTCGCTCGGCATGCTGCGGGTCGGCAAGGCCCGTCACCCCTGGATGCCGTTCACGGCGGGCGACGGCACGAAGCTGCCGTTCAAGGACGGCACCTTCGACGCCGTCACCATCTCCTTCGGACTGCGCAACATCCAGGACACCGACGCGGCCCTGCGCGAGCTGTACCGCGTGACGAAGCCGGGCGGGCGCGTCGTGATCTGCGAGTTCTCCAGCCCTACGTGGGCGCCGTTCAGGACGGTCTACACCGAGTACCTGATGCGGGCGCTGCCGCCGGTCGCCCGCGCGGTGTCCTCCAACCCCGACGCGTACGTCTACCTCGCCGAGTCGATCCGCTCCTGGCCGAACCAGCCCGCGCTCGCCGCGCGCCTGCGGGACGCGGGCTGGTCGAAGGTGGCCTGGCGGAACCTGACGGGCGGCGTCGTGGCGCTGCACCGGGGGTTCAAGCAGCGCTGAACGCGCGGCACTGCGTAACGCTTGAGTTGAGAACAGGGATCTGGGTCCGGGCGGGAACCGGCCGCCGGGCAAGATGTGTCCGTTGATACGACCCGCGCCGGAACTTATACGGCTCTTATAAGTGGGTCGGTCCTTCCCGCTCGCGGGTGATCTCCTGGACTGTGACGGAGCGTTTGATGGCGTCGTACTGCCCGCACTGTGGGGCATCTGCCCCCGATGAGGCCCGCTTCTGCATGAAGTGCGGCAAGGAACGCCTTCCCGAGCCGTCGGCACCGGAGGCGCCGCCCGCTCCAACGAAGGCCCCCGGCCCAGCAGTTCCGGCCACCGACAACAGCAGCGACACGGCCGCCCCCCCGCCCCCGCCGCCACCTCCACCGACGTACACCCCCGCGCCCACCCCCACCGAACCCTCCGCCGTCGGCGCCTTCTTCGGGCGGACGTTCCGCGGTGACTGGGCGGGATCCGCGCAGGCCGCGCTCTGGCCCGTCGCGCTGCTGCTCATCGGCGCCATAGGCATCGCCATCCCGACGTACGGCCAGGACGACGAGGTGGTCGTCGACTTCACCGACCGCCTGCGGATCAGCCTCGCGCTGCTCCTCCAATCGGTCGGCGGCGGCTTCGAGCTGACGGGCAGTGAGCAGCAGCCGGGCTTCGGCGAGTCGAACGGAACAGGGTCGGGCGGGCTCGGTTCGGGCGGCCTGGGCATGGGCTCGGACTCCTCCGGTTCCGCGCTGGAAGGCGCCGCCTCCCTGCACCTGGTCCCGCTGACGGTGACCGCACTGTGGATCGCGGCGCTCTTCATCGGCGTACGCGTTCTGCGCAACCGCCTCGTCGCGCGGGAGCACGGTCACCTGGGCGGTCACCTGGGCGGTCACCTGGGCGGTCACCAGGGCGGCGGCACGGCCGGGCTCGAAGCGGCGCTGCGGGTCGCGCTGTTGGTGACCGTGGGCGTGCTGGTGCTCGCGCTGTTCGCGCAGCCCGAGGTCGAGGGCATCGAGCTGTCGTCGTCCCCGGCGCTCGCCGCGCTCGGCGCGCTGGTGCTCGCGCTCGTCGTCTCCTGCGGGGTCCTGCACCGCAACGGCCTGGTCGACGCGAGGCCGGGCACACAGGCTGCCGCCCGGGTCGTCGGTACCGCGCTGCGCGCCCTGGTCGTCGTCCTCGTACTCTGCTCGGTCGTCGCCTTCATCAGCCTCGCCCAGGTGGACGACCTGAAGGAGATCACCGACCTCGACGACGACGGCGTCTCGCCGCTCCTGGTCGCCCTGCTCATCCTGCCGAACCTCGCCGTCTCGGCGCTCGGCATCGGCTGGGGCGCCGCCGCGGAGGCCTCCGTGCGCGGCAGCAGCTCGCGGTACGGAGGCGGGTACGAGAGTGAGTCCTTCGGCCTCTCCGAACTGGGTGACGTCACCAACGACTGGGCGGTCGTGGGCGCGTTGGCGCTCGGCCTGGTCTGCGCGCTCACGATCGGCATCCTCGCGGCGCGGCGCTGCGTCGGCCGCGGCGAACAGCTGCTGTCCGCCGCCGTCTTCTTCGGGCTCGTCCTGCTGCTCGCCGGGGTCGGCGGGTTCGGCGTGGAGGCGTCCGGCGCCGTCACCGGCGGCAGTTCGGGATTCGGCGGGGCCGGCGGCGACGGCAGCGTGGAGGCCGGGCTCAGCGTCCCGGAGGTGCTGCTGTTCGGGATGCTGTGGATCTTCGCGGCGACGCTGCTAGGGCCGTATCTGCTGCGGATGACGGCCCAGAACGACGCCCCGGCGACGCCCGCGCACGCCCCTGGGGCGCCGCCGCTTACGGCGGCTCCTGCAGGGACGCCCGCCGGGGCCGCGCCCACTGGGGCGACTCCCGCGGGGGCCGTGCCCGCCGGGGTTGCGCTTACTGGGGCGTCTCCTGCCGGGGCTGCGCCCGC
>NZ_JBSFRK010000013.1:106065-219731 GCF_053589195.1 Streptomyces sp. NPDC003379
CGCCGGGGTTGCGCCTGCTGGGGCGGCTCCTGCCGGGGCCGTGCCCGCCGGGGTTGCGCCTGCTGGGGCGGCTCCTGCCGGGGCCGTGCCCGCCGGGGTTGCGCCTGCTGGGGCGGCTCCTGCCGGGGCCGTGCCCGCCGGGGCTGCGCCTACTGGGGCGACTCCCACCGGCCCTGTGCCCGCCGGCTCTGCGCCTACTGGGGCGTCTCCCACCGGCCCCGCGCCCGCCGGGGCGTCTCCCACCGGCCCCGTGCCCGCCGGGGCGTCTCCCACCGGCCCCGTGCCCGCCGGGGCGTCTCCCGCCGACTCCGCGCCCACTGGGGCGACTCCCGCCGCGCCCACTCCCACCGGGGCGACTCCCCCCGGAGCCGCCTCCACCGGGACCACCCCCGAGGAGGTCGCCGCGTACGTCACACAGTCCGCGCCCGGCACGCCCATCGCACCCGGCACGCCCCCCACGGGCACCCCCACACCCACGTACACCCCCAACCCCCAAGACCCCGAGCACCCCGTCCACCCCGTCCACCCCCTCCACTCCGTCCACCTCGGCCCCCAGCCCCCCGCCGCCACCACCAAGCCGCGAGGCCGCGTCGGCGTCTGGGTGGGCACGCTCGCCGGGGCGTTCCTCATCGGCGGGGGCGCGACCGCCGGCATTCTGGTCTGGCAGGACAGCGGCGACGACAAGGCAGATGACGCGGGGCGGGACGACAAGCCCTCGGTCAGCCGTTCCGAGGAGCCGAGCCGGCAGCCGAGCCGGCAGCCGAACCAGGAACCGAATCAGGAACCGAGCCAGGAGCCCAGCCCCGCGACGACGCGGGACACGGACAGCACAGACCCCGGAAACGCCGAAGAGGCCGAAGTCCCCAAGGGCTCCCAGCGCGTGACGGACTCCGAGGGCTTCTCCCTCGCGGTCCCGGAGGGCTGGACGCGGCAGTCCGTGGACCCGGAGCGGCCGGGGCAGATCACGTACGCGGGCTCGACCGGCCGTGAGGAGTTCCTCGTCGGCGTCGTCACGGACGCGCCCTACACCTCGTACGAGAATTTCGCGAACATCGAGCAGCACACCAAGTCCGCCCCGGACAAGTCGGACTACGGCCGGATCCGGATGGAGGAGAACACCTTCCAGGGGCAGGACGGCGCGATCTGGGAGTACACGTACACCGACGAGGCGGGCCGGACGATCCACGCCATCAACCAGAGTTACGTCGCGGAGAACGGCACCGAGTACGCGATCCAGCTCTCCTGGCGCGAGGGCTTCTGGCCCACCGGCGAGGGCGCGAAGACGCACCGGACCGCGCTGGAGACCTGGCGGCTGACGGGCTACTGAACGGCCGGCGGCCCCCACTCACCGCTCACCGCTCCCTCCCCGCTGCCCCGGCCCCGCTGCCCCGCCCCGTTACAGAACGAGCCGGAAGCAGTAGGCCATGCGCCGCGAGCCCTCCTCGCCCGGCGGCTGCGGCCTCGCGAACGTCTCGCCGAGCTCCATGCCGAGCCGCCGGGTCACCGCGACGGAACGTTCGTTGCCGGCGGCGACTATCGCCACCACGCTCGGCACGCCCGCCGCCCGCAGCCGCTCGACGGTGGCGCGGGCGGCCGCGGTCGCGTACCCCTTGCCCCAGGCCGCGCGGGTCAGCCGCCAGCCGATCTCGATCTCGCCGGTCGGGCCCCAGGGGTGGGGCCAGGGCTGGCCGCCGGTGAAGCCGATCGGGTCACCGGACTCGTCCAGCAACGTCCACAGGCAGTAGCCCCGTTCGGCGTCGTGTCTGCGCTGCCGAGCGGTCAGCTCCTCGTACATGGACAGCTCCGCCGACGCACCGCCGTGGAACTCCATGACCTCGGGGTCGTCGAAGAGCCGGTGCCAGGCGAAGGCGTCCTCGTGGGTGGGGACGCGCAACCGTACGGCGGGAAGCTGTACGGCGGGCAAGGTCTCGGTCTGCTCGGTCACGTGTGGCCCTTCGGATGGCTGATCGGTACCGCCTCATAGACTGCCCATATCCCGTGCCGGTCGGCACACAGATTTCGAGCCTTGGGGAGAACCCGCCGTGACCGAGCCCCGCTCCGAACACACAGCGGACGTCATCGTCGTCGGAGCCGGACCCGCCGGTTCGACGACGGCGTACTACCTGGCGAAGGCCGGGCTCGACGTCCTCCTCCTTGAGAAGACCGCGTTCCCACGGGAGAAGGTCTGCGGTGACGGGCTCACCCCGCGCGCCACCAAGCAGCTCGTCTCCATGGGAATCGACATCTCCGAAGAGGCCGGCTGGCTGCGGAACAAGGGCCTCCGCATCATCGGCGGCGGTGTACGGCTCCAGCTGGACTGGCCGGATCTCGCCTCCTACCCCGACTACGGCCTCGTACGGAAGCGCGACGACTTCGACGAGCAGCTCGCCCGCCAGGCACAGAAGGCGGGCGCGCGGCTGCACGAGCGCTGCAACGTCGGCGAACCGCTCATCGACGACCGCACCGGCCGCATCACCGGCGTGCACGCCAAGCTCGGCGAGGAGAAGACCCCGGTCACCTTCCACGCCCCGCTGGTCGTCGCGGCCGACGGCAACTCCTCGCGGATCTCGCTGGCCATGGGCCTGCACCGCCGCGAGGACCGCCCGATGGGCGTCGCCGTGCGGACGTACTTCACCTCGCCGCGCCACGACGACGACTACCTGGAGTCCTGGCTGGAGCTGTGGGACCGCCGCGGGGCCGAGGACCGGCTCCTGCCCGGCTACGGCTGGATCTTCGGCATGGGCGACGGCACGTCCAACGTCGGCCTCGGCATCCTCAACTCCTCCAAGGCCTTCCGCGAGCTCGACTGGCGCGAGGTGCTCAAGGCCTGGTGCGCGTCGATGCCGGAGGACTGGGGCTACACCCCGGACAACATGACGATGCCGATCCGCGGCGCCGCCCTGCCGATGGCCTTCAACCGCCAGCCGCACTACACCAAGGGGCTGCTCCTGGTGGGCGACGCGGGCGGCCTGGTCAACCCGTTCAACGGCGAGGGCATCGCGTACGCCATGGAGTCCGGCCAGATCGCCGCCGACGTCATCGTGCAGGCACACGCGCGTGCCACCCCCGCCCAGCGCGAACTGGCGCTGCGGAACTACCCGCAGACCCTCAAGGAGACCTACGGCGGCTACTACACGCTGGGCCGCGCCTTCGTGAAGCTCATCGGGAACCCGAAGGTCATGAAAATCGCCGCGCAGCGGGGTCTGACCCACCCCATCCTGATGAAGTTCACGCTGAAGATGCTGGCGAACCTGACCGACCCGACGGGTGGCGACGCCATGGACCGCATCATCAACGGGCTGAGCAAGGTGGCACCGAAGGCGTAGTCGGCGCGCCGACGGCCCGTGCGCGCGGCGAGAGCAGTTCGGTGCAAAATGGACGCATGATATTTATTGCCGTCAAGTTCACCGTCCGCCCCGAGCACAGCGACAGCTGGATCGAGCGGACCGCCGCATTCACCGCCGCCACGCGCGCGGAGCCGGGCAACGTCTTCTTCGAGTGGTCCAGGTCGGTCGAGGACCCGAACCAGTTCGTGCTCCTGGAGGCCTTCGCCGACGGTGACGCAGGCGCCGCGCACGTCGGCTCGGACCACTTCAAGGCCGCCATGGAGACGATGGCGGAGGCGATCGCCACGGTTCCGGAGATCGTGAACACGGAGATTCCGGGCACCGGTTGGTCGCGCATGGCGGAACTCAGCCCGAAGAACGCCTGAGAAGGCCCGAAGAACGCCTGAGAAGACCCGAAGAACGCCTGAGAAGGCGTTTCAGGGCACGCCAAGGGCCGGAACTCCCCGTGGGGGCTCCGGCCCTTGGTCGTGTCTCTACGAGGCCGTCACAGGACGCGCACAGCGCCCGAGGCCGGGTAACCCGACAGGTCCTGGATGACAACGCCCTTGCTGGGGTTGGCGGCGTCCAGGTACTGGCCGTTACCGATGTACACACCGACGTGGTACGCGGAACCGGCGCCACCCCAGTAAAGGATGTCGCCCACCTGGATGTTGGAGAGCGAGACCGGCGTGCCGGAGACCGACTGGTCCTGCGAGACGCGCGGGAGGTCCACGCCCGCCTGCTTGAACGCGGCCTGCACCAGGCTGGAGCAGTCCCAGGCGTTGGGGCCCGAGGCGCCCATCACGTACGCGTCACCGAGCTGCGCCTTGAGGAAGCTGATGACCGTGCCGACGCTGCCGCTGGCCGGGGCGGTCGTGTTCGAGGCGGTGGAAGCGGAATCGGAACCGGAACCGGAAGAGGAGCCCGACGACGTCGACTGGGTGGAGAGCGACGTCCGCTCGGTGGCGCGGGAGGCGCGCTCCTCCTCGGCCTTCTTCTCCGCGGCGGCCTCGGCCTTGCGCTTGGCCTCGGCCTTCTTCTCGGCCAGCGCCTGGTCCGCCCTGGCCTGCTTGGCGGCCTTGGCGGCGGCCGCGTCCTGCTCGGCACGCGACTCGTACGTGTCGGCGGCCTGCTGGGTGACATCCGCCGACTGCGCGATCTGGGCGGACAGATCGGTGGTGAGGGTGGGCATCTCGATGGTCTCGGTCACCGGCTCGGCCGCGTTCGCCGTACCGGCCGCCGCGGCCACTGCCAGGGTGCTGAGGACGCCACCGGCAACTCCGGCGCGCAGGGCGATCTTGGAGGCGCTGCGACGGGGCTTCCGGTGGCTGGGTATGTGAGCGGTGTGGGACATGAGAACAACCGGTACCAGGGACTCACGGTTCCCATCAAGAAACGTGTGCTGCGCCACAGTTGCGGCTCGCGAGCCCGAATCCCGGGCGTGTCGCTTCTTATTGACGCCGTAACGGGCAATGCGGACACTCGTGATCACGCCTGTGATCATGGGTTTTCAGTGATACGCCCGAATTGCCTGCGGTCTACCACCGGTTGAGGCAGATGGCCAAGCCCGGTTGATTGGGTGCAGGGGCGACTGTGGTGCAGGTCACAGTGTGAATGGGTCGGGGGTCTCCCTGAGATCTGGCTGAGACCTCCCTGAGATGTCCCGTACTTTTCGCCTGCCCTCCGGGTGGATTCCGAACCACCGCTCGTGAATCGGCGCACGCGTCCACATCTGTCCCCACCCCTGCCACCAAGGCGTGAACGCGGCGCCTCTATCAAGTGATCCGGGCCAGCGCCAATTTGCCTGCGCGCGACATCTCTTGATAGAGCGACAGGCCCTCGACCTGGGGTGACGCGGTGAGATGTCACCTCTAGTGATCACTCAGGCGCTTCGCGTACGAAGATCACCGCTCATCCGACTTCATGATCCTTCGTCAGGTGGTGGAGATCACAAAGCCGTTGTCGCACCCCGTGTCGCAGATCACAGACCGGCGGGCATAAGATGCGGGGCAGTTGGGCTTGTGACCTGCTTCACATGTAAGCGATCTTCAGTGCGAGCCGGGGCTCGGCCCGACGTAACCGCCAACAGTCAGTGCCGACTGAGAGGAGCGAGGAGCGTGAACGCCTATGCGCCCATCCTCGTGCTGGGAGCCCTCGGGGCAGGCTTTGCGATCTTCTCCGTGGTCATGGCCACGCTTATCGGTCCAAAGCGGTACAACCGCGCGAAGCTAGAGGCCTATGAGTGCGGTATCGAGCCGACGCCGACACCGGCCGGTGGTGGGCGCTTCCCCATCAAGTACTACCTGACGGCGATGCTCTTCATCGTCTTCGACATCGAGATCGTCTTCCTCTACCCCTGGGCCGTCACCTTCGACGCGCTGGGGATTTTCGGGCTCGTGGAGATGCTGCTCTTCGTGCTCACCGTCTTCGTCGCGTACGCGTACGTATGGCGGCGCGGCGGCCTGGAATGGGACTAAAGGTCTGAGGGGCCAAAGAGCATGGGACTCGAAGAGAAACTGCCGAGCGGATTTCTGCTGACCACCGTCGAACAAGCCGCGGGCTGGGTGCGCAAGTCATCCGTCTTCCCCGCCACGTTCGGCCTCGCGTGCTGCGCCATCGAGATGATGACGACGGGCGCGGGGCGGTACGACCTGGCGCGCTTCGGCATGGAGGTCTTCCGCGGCTCGCCGCGCCAGGCCGATCTGATGATCGTGGCCGGCCGGGTGAGCCAGAAGATGGCGCCGGTGCTGCGGCAGGTATATGACCAGATGCCCAACCCCAAATGGGTGATCTCGATGGGAGTTTGCGCCTCATCGGGTGGGATGTTCAACAATTACGCGATTGTGCAGGGTGTGGACCATGTCGTCCCTGTTGACATCTATTTGCCTGGTTGTCCGCCGCGGCCCGAGATGCTGATGGACGCGATCCTCAAGCTTCACCAGAAGATCCAGGGCGGCAAGCTCGGCGTGAACGCGGAAGAAGCGGCCCGCGAGGCGGAGGAGGCGGCCCTCAAGGCGCTCCCCACCATCGAGATGAAGGGGCTGCTGCGGTGAGCGACGAGCACCTGAACGGGGCCGCGAACGGCGTCCCCGCCCCGCGCGACGAGACCGGCGAGGTCATCCGCGTACGCAAGGGCATGTTCGGCGCCGACGACAGCGGGGACACCTCCGGCTACGGCGGCCTCGTACGGACCATCGCCCTGCCCGGCGCGTCCCCGCGCCCCTACGGCGGCTGGTTCGACGAGGTCGCCGACGAACTGGAGGGCGCCCTGGAGGAACAGGGCCTGCTCCCGGAGAACGCGATCGAGAAGACGGTCGTCGACCGCGGCGAGCTGACCTTCCACATCGCGCGCGAGCACCTCCTCCGCGTCGCCCAGACGCTGCGCGACGACCCGGCCCTGCGCTTCGAGCTCTGCACGGGCGTCTCGGGGGTGCACTTCCTGGAGGACAAGGGCCGCGAGCTGCACGCCGTCTACCACCTGCGCTCGATCACCCACAACCGGCTGATCCGCCTCGAAGTCAGCGCGCCCGACGCCGATCCGCACGTCCCCTCGCTGGTCTCCGTCTATCCGACGAACGACTGGCACGAGCGCGAGACGTACGACTTCTTCGGGCTGGTCTTCGACGGTCACCCGGCCCTGACGCGGATCATGATGCCGGACGACTGGCAGGGCTTCCCGCAGCGCAAGGACTACCCCCTCGGCGGCATCCCCGTCGAATACAAGGGCGCCCAGATCCCGGCTCCGGACCAGCGGAGGTCGTACAGCTGATGAGCACTTCCCACGCTTCTGCCCGGGAGACCACCGAAGGGACCGTATATACGGTCACCGGCGGCGACTGGGACGAGGTCGTCCAGTCCGCCGCGAGGGCCGACGACGAGCGCATCATCGTCAACATGGGGCCGCAGCACCCCTCCACGCACGGCGTGCTCCGCCTCATCCTGGAGATCGAGGGCGAGACCGTCTCCGAGGCCCGCTGCGGCATCGGCTATCTGCACACGGGCATCGAGAAGAACCTCGAGTACCGCACGTGGACGCAGGGCACGACGTTCGTCACGCGCATGGACTACCTGACGCCGTTCTTCAACGAGACGGCGTACTGCCTCGGGGTCGAGAAGCTCCTCGGCATCGAGGACCGGATCCCGGACCGCGCCACGGTCATCCGCGTGCTCCTCATGGAGCTCAACCGTCTCTCCTCGCACCTGGTGTGCATCGCCACCGGCGGCATGGAACTCGGCGCGACGACGATCATGATCTACGGCTTCCGGGATCGTGAACTGATTCTCGACATCTACGAGCTGATCACCGGCCTGCGGATGAACCACGCGTACATCCGGCCCGGCGGACTCGCCCAGGACCTGCCGCCGGGCGCGGTGGACCAGATCCGCGAGTTCGTGAAGAAGATGGACAAGAACCTTCCCGAGTACGACAAGCTCGCCACCGGGAACCCCATCTTCAAGGCCCGTATGCAGGACGTCGGCTACCTCGACCTCGCCGGGTGCATGGCCCTCGGCGCCACCGGCCCCGTCCTGCGCTCGGCGGGCCTGCCGCACGACCTGCGCAAGTCCCAGCCCTACTGCGGCTACGAGAACTACGACTTCGACATCCCGACCGCTGACACCTGCGACTCCTACGGGCGCTTCCTGATCCGCCTCGAAGAGATGCGGCAGTCGCTGCGCATCGTCGAGCAGTGCCTGGACCGGCTCGCGCCCGGGCCCGTCATGGTCGAGGACAAGAAGATCGCCTGGCCCGCCCAACTGGCGCTCGGCCCCGACGGTCTCGGCAACTCCCTCGACCACATCAAGAAGATCATGGGCACCTCCATGGAGGCCCTGATCCACCACTTCAAGCTGGTGACCGAGGGATTCCGGGTCCCCGCGGGACAGGCGTACACAGCGGTCGAGTCGCCCAAGGGCGAACTGGGCGTACATGTCGTCTCCGACGGCGGCACCCGCCCCTACCGGGTCCACTTCCGCGACCCGTCGTTCACCAACCTGCAGGCCATGGCGGCGATGTGCGAGGGCGGCCAGGTCGCCGACGTCATCGTCGCCGTCGCGTCCATCGACCCCGTGATGGGAGGCGTCGACCGGTGACCACCACTCCTTCCGAGAAGGCCGCGGGCGTCAGCCTGGGCATGCCCCAACTCCCCGCCCCCGCCTACCCGGCCGATGTCCGGGCCCGGCTGGAGGCGGACGCCAAGGAGATCACCGCCCGCTACCCGGACTCGCGGTCCGCGCTCCTTCCCCTGCTGCACCTGGTGCAGTCCGAGGAGGGGCACGTCACGCGCACGGGCATGCGGTTCTGCGCCGACGTGCTCGGCCTGACCACGGCCGAGGTCACGGCCGTCGCGACCTTCTACACCATGTACCGGCGCAAGCCCTCCGGCGACTACCAGGTCGGCGTCTGCACCAACACGCTCTGCGCGGTCATGGGCGGTGACGCGATCTTCGACGAGCTCAAGCAGCACCTCGGCGTCGGCAACGACGAGACGACCGAGGACGGCAAGATCACGCTCGAACACATCGAGTGCAACGCGGCCTGCGACTTCGCCCCCGTGGTGATGGTCAACTGGGAGTTCTTCGACAACCAGACCCCCGAGTCCGCCAAGCGGCTCGTGGACGACCTGCGCGCGGGCGCCCCCGTGGAGCCCACCCGGGGCGCGCCGCTCTGCACGTACAAGGAGACCGCCCGGATCCTGGCGGGCTTCCCCGACG
Source organism: Streptomyces sp. NPDC003379 (assembly GCF_053589195.1). Taxonomy (NCBI): domain Bacteria; kingdom Bacillati; phylum Actinomycetota; class Actinomycetes; order Kitasatosporales; family Streptomycetaceae; genus Streptomyces; species Streptomyces sp. NPDC003379. Next base: position 115,104 of record NZ_JBSFRK010000013.1, read on the forward strand.
AGCGGCCCGGCGCCGTCGAGGCGAGCGGTGGCGCGGGCCCCGCCTCACTGATCGGACTGCGCCTGGCCAAGGGCGAGGCGCCGCAACGGCGCGTCGTCCACCCGCGCGCGGGAGGCCCCCAGGACGAGGCGCCCGCCGAGCACCTCAGCTCGCACGACGCACCGCAGCAGACCTCGGCATCCGACCCGGCCCACCCGGCCGGACCGACGGCCGAGGAGGGGGAGTGATGACCTTGGCAGCCGAGATCAACAACGAGACCAGCCCCGAGAAGCTGCTCTCACCGGTCCTTTCGGCCTTCTGGGACGAGGAGGAGTCCTGGACGCTGGAGACCTACCGGCGGCACGAGGGCTACGAGGGCCTGCGCAAGGCGCTTGCCATGGACCCGGACGACCTCATCGCGTACGTGAAGGACTCGGGCCTGCGGGGCCGGGGCGGCGCGGGATTCCCCACCGGGATGAAGTGGCAGTTCATCCCACAGGGAGACGGCAAGCCGCACTATCTAGTTGTCAACGCCGACGAGTCGGAGCCGGGGACCTGCAAGGACATCCCGCTCCTCTTCGCGAACCCGCATTCCCTCATCGAGGGGATCGTGATCGCGTGCTACGCGATCCGTTCGTCGCATGCCTTCATCTATCTGCGGGGCGAGGTCGTCCCCGTGCTGCGCAGGCTGCACGAAGCCGTCCGCGAGGCCTATGCGGCGGGCTACCTCGGCAAGAACGTCCTGGGCAGCGGACTCGATCTGGAACTCACCGTGCACGCGGGCGCGGGCGCGTACATCTGCGGTGAGGAGACCGCGCTGCTCGACTCGCTCGAAGGCCGTCGAGGCCAACCGCGACTGCGTCCCCCTTTCCCGGCTGTCGCGGGCCTTTACGCATGCCCCACTGTCGTGAACAACGTCGAGTCCATCGCGTCGGTTCCCGCGATCCTCAACCGCGGAAAAGACTGGTTCAAGTCCATGGGGAGCGAGAAGTCCCCGGGCTTCACGCTCTACTCGCTGAGCGGGCACGTCACCAGCCCCGGCCAGTACGAGGCCCCGCTCGGCATCACGCTGCGCCAGCTGCTCGACATGAGCGGCGGTATGCGGGCCGGCCACCGGCTCAAGTTCTGGACGCCCGGCGGCTCTTCGACGCCGATGTTCACTGACGAGCACCTCGACGTCCCCCTCGACTACGAGGGCGTGGGCGCCGCCGGTTCGATGCTGGGCACGAAGGCGCTGCAGTGCTTCGACGAGACGACCTGCGTCGTGCGGGCGGTGACCCGCTGGACCGAGTTCTACGCCCACGAGTCCTGCGGAAAGTGCACGCCCTGCCGCGAAGGAACGTACTGGCTGGTGCAGTTGCTCCGCGACATCGAGGCCGGCAAGGGCGTCCTGGCCGACCTCGACAAGCTGAACGACATCGCCGACAACATCAACGGCAAGTCCTTCTGCGCCCTCGGCGACGGCGCCGCCTCGCCGATCTTCTCCTCGCTCAAGTACTTCCGCGAGGAGTACGAGCAGCACATCACCGGCAAGGGCTGCCCCTTCGACCCGGCCAAGTCGACTCTCTGGAGCGACCGGGCCGACCAGCACACGGAGGTGAACGCATGACAGTGACCACGAACAGCGCTCCCTCCGGGGGCGGGGAGGCGGCCGTTCCGCCCGAGGACCTCGTCTCACTGACCATCGACGGCATCCAGATCAGCGTCCCGAAGGGGACGCTCGTGATCCGCGCCGCCGAGCTGCTCGGCATCGAGATCCCCCGGTTCTGCGACCACCCGCTGCTCGACCCGGCGGGCGCCTGCCGCCAGTGCATCGTGGAGGTGGAGGGACAGCGCAAGCCGATGGCGTCCTGCACCATCACCTGCACCGACGGCATGGTCGTGAAGTCGCAGCTGACCTCGCCGGTCGCCGAGAAGTCGCAGCGCGGCGTGATGGAGCTGCTGCTCATCAACCACCCGCTGGACTGCCCGGTCTGCGACAAGGGCGGCGAGTGCCCCCTGCAGAACCAGGCGATGCAGGTCGGCGACACCGACACCCGCTTCGACGGCAAGAAGCGGACGTACGAGAAGCCGGTGCCGATCTCCACGCAGGTGCTGCTCGACCGTGAGCGGTGCGTGCTGTGCGCGCGCTGCACCCGGTTCTCCAACCAGATCGCCGGCGACCCGATGATCGAGCTCATCGAGCGCGGCGCCCTCCAGCAGGTCGGCACCGGCGAGGGTGACCCCTTCGAGTCGTACTTCTCCGGGAACACCATCCAGATCTGCCCGGTCGGCGCGCTCACCTCGGCGGCGTACCGCTTCCGCTCGCGCCCGTTCGACCTGGTGTCGTCGCCGTCGGTGTGCGAGCACTGCTCGGGCGGCTGCGCGACCCGCACGGACCACCGGCGCGGCAAGGTCATGCGGCGCCTGGCGGCGGAGGACCCCGAGGTCAACGAAGAGTGGATGTGCGACAAGGGACGCTTCGGCTTCCGCTACGCGCAGCGGCCCGACCGGCTCACGAACCCCCTGGTGCGCAACGCCTCGGGTGAGCTGGAGCCCGCCAGCTGGCCCGAGGCCCTGGCGGTCGCGGCCCGTGGACTGGCCGCCGCGCGCGGCCGGGCGGGTGTGCTGACCGGCGGTCGGCTCACCGTGGAGGACGCCTACGCGTACAGCAAGTACGCGCGCGTGGCGCTCGACACGAACGACATCGACTTCCGCGCGCGCGTGCACAGCAGCGAGGAGGCCGACTTCCTCGCCGCACGGGTGGCCGGACGGGGCCTTGACCTCGACGGGAGCGGCGTCACGTACGCGTCCCTGGAGAAGGCGCCCGCCGTCCTGCTCGCCGGGCTGGAGTCCGAGGAGGAGGCGCCCGGCGTCTTCCTGCGGCTGCGCAAGGCCTGGCGCAAGCACGGCCAGCGCACCTTCTCCCTCGCCACGCACGCCACCCGCGGCCTGGAGAAGGCGGGCGGCACGCTGCTGCCCGCGGCTCCCGGCACCGAGACGGAGTGGCTGGACGCGCTCGCCGCCGGGGTGGGCCTGGCGGACGACGGGGCAGAGGCGGCCGAGGCGCTGCGTGCTGCAGGCGCGGTCATCGTCGTCGGCGAGCGGCTCGCGGCCGTGCCCGGCGGGCTGACCGCGGCCGTGCGGGCCGCCTCCGCGACCGGTGCCCACTTGGTGTGGATCCCGCGCAGGGCGGGGGAGCGGGCCGCCGTCGAGGTGGGCGCGCTGCCGTCGCTGCTGCCCGGCGGGCGTCCGGCCACCGACCCGCGCGCGCGGGAAGAGACCGCGGCCGCCTGGGGCGTCGCCGAACTCCCGCACCGCTACGGCCGTGACACGGGGCAGATCGTCGAGGCCGCCGCGACCGGCGAGCTCGGCGCGCTGCTCGTCGCGGGTGTCGAGGTCGCCGACCTGCCCGACCCGCCGCGCGCGCGTGAGGCGCTCAACGCCGTCGGCTTCCTGGTCTCGCTGGAGCTGCGCCCCAGCGAGGTGACGGAGCGGGCGGACGTCGTCCTGCCGGTGGCCGCTGTCGCGGAGAAGCCGGGCACGTTCCTCAACTGGGAGGGCAGGGCGCGGATGTTCGAGGCCGCGCTGAAGCCGGACCAGATGACGCGCAGGCTGGCGCCCACCGACGCGCGCGTGCTGCACATGCTGGCCGACGCCGGTGACGTCCACCTCGGTCTCCCGGACCTGGTGACGCTCCGCCGTGAGCTGGACCGGCTCGGCGCCTGGGGTGGGCCGTACGCCACCGAGCCCCTGGAGACAGGGGGCCAGCCGCCGAGGCCCGCCTCCGGAGAGGCCGTGCTCGCCGGGCATCGGCTGCTGCTCGACCAGGGCCGCCTCCAGGACGGCGACGAGGCGCTGGCCGGTACGCGGCACGCGGCCCACGCGCGCGTGTCGGCGGCCACGGCGGCGGAGGCGGGCGTGAAGGACGGCGACCTCCTCGCCGTCACCGGCCCGGCCGGGGCGACCGCGCTGCCCCTCCAGGTCACGGAGATGCCCGACCGCGTGGTCTGGCTGCCGCTGAACTCGACCGGGGGAGGCGTCACTTCCGACACCGGCGCGCGCCCCGGCGACCTCGTCCGTATCGGCCCGGCGGTCCTGCCGGAGCCCACTGAGGCCCCGGAGGTGACGTCGTGACGCACACCGTGGTGCCGCTTGCGGCGGAAGACCTGTCCATGTTCGGCCGTGACCCCTGGTGGCTGATCGCCCTCAAGGCGGTCTTCTGCTTCGCGTTCCTGATGGTGACGGTCCTCTTCTCGATCGTGTGGGAGCGCAAGGTCGTCGCGTGGATGCAGCTGCGCATCGGCCCCAACCGGCATGGACCGTGGGGCATGCTCCAGTCCCTCGCCGACGGCATCAAACTGATGCTCAAGGAAGACGTCATCGTCAAGCGCGCGGACAAGGTGGTCTACGTCCTCGCCCCGATCATCGCGGCGATCCCGGCCTTCATGGCGATCGCCGTGATCCCCTTCGGGCCCGCGGGCAACGAAGTCTCGATCTTCGGCCAGCGCACCACGATGCAGCTCACCGACCTGCCGATCGCGATGCTCTACATCCTCGCGGTCGCCTCCGTCGGCATCTACGGCATCGTGCTCGCGGGTTGGAGTTCTGGATCCACCTATCCGCTCCTCGGCGGTCTGCGCTCCTGCGCGCAGATGATCTCGTACGAGATCGCGATGGGCGCGGCGTTCGCGTCCGTCTTCCTCTACTCCGGGTCGATGTCGACCTCGGCGATCGTGGAGGCGCAGGCGGACCGCTGGTACGTGCTGCTGCTGCCCGTGTCGTTCCTCATCTACATCGTGACGATGATCGGTGAGACCAACCGCGCGCCGTTCGACATGCCGGAGTCAGAGGGCGACCTCGTCGGTGGCTTCAACACCGAGTACTCCTCCATCAAGTTCGCGCTGTTCATGCTCGCCGAGTACGTCAACATGGTCACCGTCTCGGCGGTCTCGGTCACGCTCTTCCTGGGGGGCTGGCGGGCCCCGTATCCGGTCAGCACCTTCTGGGAGGGCGCGAACCACGGCTGGTGGCCGATGCTCTGGTTCGTGCTCAAGGTCCAGCTGCTGCTGTTCTTCTTCATCTGGCTGCGCGGCACGCTGCCACGCGTGCGCTACGACCAGCTGATGAAGCTCGGCTGGAAGGTCCTCATCCCGGTCTCGGTCGTCTGGCTGATGCTCGTCGCCACCGTCAGGGCGATGCGGAACGAGGACTACGACTTCTCCTCGATCGTGCTCTATGTCGCCGGCGGGGTCATCGCGTTGCTGTTGCTCTCCGTGGTGATCGACATCTTCCGCGACAAGCGGGAGAAGGCGGCAGCCGTCGAGGAGAAGCCGGTCGCCTTCGACCCGATGGCGGGCGGATTCCCCGTACCGCCGCTGCCCGGGCAGAGCCTGCCGCCCGTCCCTCGCCGACGCTCGCGCCAGGAGCGGGAGCTGATTGTCAGTGGTGGGCCGGATACTCAAAGTGACGGAACCCGAAGTGACGGAAAGGAGGCGTCCGATGGCTGAGTCGAACCAGGAATCACCGGAATCACCTGACGAGTCCAACCAATCGAAGCAGGGGTTCCAGAACCCTGTCGCGGGCTTCGGCGTGACCTTCAAGGCCATGTTCAAGAAGCGGCTGACCGAGCAGTATCCGGAGGAGCAGAAGACCACCGCTCCCCGCTTCCACGGCAGGCACCAGCTGAACCGCCATCCGGACGGCCTGGAGAAGTGCATCGGCTGTGAGCTCTGCGCCTGGGCCTGCCCCGCGGACGCCATCTATGTGGAGGGCGCGGACAACACGGAAGAGGAGCGGTACTCCCCGGGCGAGCGGTACGGCCGCGTCTACCAGATCAACTACGCCCGCTGCATCCTGTGCGGCCTGTGCATCGAGGCCTGCCCCACGCGCGCGTTGACGATGACGAACGAGTTCGAGCTGGCCGACAGCAGCCGCGAGAGCCTCATTTACACCAAGGAGCAGTTGCTCGCCGGGCTCGAAGAGGGCATGGTCGACAGCCCGCACTCGATCTTCCCCGGCATGGACGAGCAGGACTACTACCGGGGTCTGGTGACCGAGGCCGCCCCAGGGACGGTTCCCCAAGTCGCCCTCTCCAAGGGGGAGACGCCGCAGGAAGCGGCCTCCGACTTCGGGGACGGCGAGCCGGCGTCCGAGAAGGTGGTCGGCCGATGACGCAGCTCGCCGCCTACTCCACCTCCACCGGTGAGGCCTTCCAGTTCTGGACCCTCGGCACGGTCGCCGTGATCGGCGCCCTGTGCACGATCCTCATGAAGAAGGCCGTGCACAGCGCGCTCTGCCTCGCCGGGACCATGATCATCCTGGCGGTCTTCTACCTCGCCAACGGCGCGTACTTCCTGGGCATCGTCCAGATCGTCGTCTACACCGGCGCGATCATGATGCTCTTCCTCTTCGTGGTCATGCTCGTCGGCGTCACCGCGGCCGACTCCCTGACGGAGACCATCAAGGGGCAGCGCTGGCTGGCCCTGCTGTGCGGCCTCGGCTTCGCGGTGCTGCTCTTCGCGGGCATCGGGAACGCCTCGGTGAAGGAGTTCAACGGCCTCGGCAAGGCGAACGCCGGCGGCAATGTGGAGGGCCTCGCCCAGCTCATCTTCACAAAGTACGTCTTCGCCTTCGAGATCACCGGCGCCCTGCTCATCACCGCCACGGTCGGCGCGATGGTGCTCACCCACCGCGAGCGCACCGAGCGGGCCAAGACGCAGCGCGAGCGGTCCGAGGAGCGCGTGCGCGGCAAGCACCTGCCGCCGCTGCCCGCCCCGGGTGTGTACGCCCGGCACAACGCCGTGGACGTCGCGGGTCTGCTCCCCGACGGCACCCCGTCCGAGCTCACGGTCAACAAGACGCTGCGCGAGCGCGGCCAGATCCGCGACGTGTCGGACGAGGCCCTGAGCGACCTGCGGGCGTTGGAGCAGCGCTCCGCCGACCGCCTGGAGCGGCCGGACCTGCGCAGGACCGACATCGGGCGGACCGAGGAGGCGTCGAAGTGAACCCGGTCAACTACCTCTATCTCGCCGCCCTGTTGTTCACGATCGGCGCGACCGGCGTGCTCATCAGGCGGAACGCGATCGTGGTGTTCATGTGCATCGAGCTGATGCTCAACGCCTGCAACCTCGCGTTCGTGGCCTTCTCCCGGATGCACGGCAATCTCGACGGCCAGATCATCGCCTTCTTCACGATGGTCGTCGCCGCCGCGGAGGTCGTGGTCGGGCTCGCGATCATCGTGTCGCTCTTCCGTTCCCGCCACTCGGCCTCGGTCGACGACGCCAGCCTGATGAAGCTGTGAGGGGCTGAAAGTGGAGAACCTGATTGCGCTGCTCGTCGCGGCGCCTCTGCTCGGAGCGGCCGTACTGCTGTGCGGCGGGCGGGCGTTGGACCGCGCGGGCCACTGGCTCGGCACGCTGCTCGCGGCCGCCTCCTTCGTCGTCGCCGTGGTGCTCTTCACCGACATGCTGGGCAAGGGCGCCGAGGAGCGCACCCTGTCGCAGCACCTGTTCAGCTGGGTCCCCGTCGAGGGCTTCCAGGCGGACGTCGCCTTCCAGCTCGACCAGCTGTCGATGACGTTCGTCCTGCTGATCTCCGGTGTCGGCACCCTGATCCACATCTACTCCATCGGGTACATGGAGCACGACGAGCGGCGCCGCCGCTTCTTCGGCTACCTGAACCTCTTCCTCGCGGCGATGCTCCTCCTGGTGCTCGCCGACAACTACCTGCTCCTGTACGTCGGCTGGGAGGGCGTCGGCCTCGCCTCGTACCTCCTGATCGGCTTCTGGCAGCACAAGCCCAGCGCGGCGACCGCCGCCAAGAAGGCATTCCTGGTCAACCGGGTCGGCGACATGGGCCTGTCGATCGCGATCATGCTGATGTTCACCACCTTCGGGACGTTCGCCTTCGGGCCCGTCCTGGAGGCGACGAGTGAGACCGGCGAGGGCAAGCTCACCGTCATCGGCCTGATGCTGCTGCTCGCCGCGTGCGGCAAGTCCGCGCAGGTGCCGCTGCAGTCCTGGCTGGGCGACGCGATGGAGGGCCCGACCCCGGTCTCCGCCCTCATCCACGCCGCCACGATGGTGACCGCCGGCGTCTACTTGATCGTCCGCTCCGGGGCGATCTTCAACGGCGCGCCGGACGCCCAGCTCGTCGTGACGATCGTCGGAGCGGTCACGCTCCTGTTCGGTGCGATCGTCGGTTGCGCGAAGGACGACATCAAGAAGGCCCTCGCCGGTTCGACGATGTCCCAGATCGGCTACATGATCCTGGCCGCGGGCCTCGGTCCCATCGGCTACGTCTTCGCGATCATGCACCTGGTGACGCACGGCTTCTTCAAGGCCGGGCTCTTCCTCGGCGCCGGTTCGGTCATGCACGGCATGAATGACGAGGTCGACATGAGGAAGTACGGCGGCCTCCGGAAGTACATGCCGGTCACCTTCGTCACCTTCGGACTCGGCTATCTCGCGATCATCGGCTTCCCCGGTCTGTCCGGCTTCTTCTCCAAGGACAAGATCATTGAGGCGGCGTTCGCCAAGGGCGGTACGGAGGGCTGGATCCTCGGTTCGGTGGCGCTCCTGGGCGCGGCCATCACCGCGTACTACATGACGCGCGTCATGATCCTGACGTTCTTCGGAGAGGAGCGTTGGCGCCACCGCGCGACGGCCTCCCCGGACCGGCCGAGCGTCGAGCCCGCCGCCGAGACGCGGGGGACACACGAGGAACCGCACCCCCACGAGTCCCCGAAGTCCATGACGATCCCCATGATCGTGCTCGCCTTCGGTTCGGTCTTCGCGGGCGGCTTCTTCAGCATCGGCGACCGCTTCACGCACTGGCTGGAGCCGGTCACCCACCACGACCACGGCGACTCGCCGCTGAGCGCCGCCACGGTCACGGGCGCCACCATGGTGGTCCTCGCCATCGGCGTCGCCCTGGCCTACGTCCAGTACGGGCGCCGGCCCGTCCCGGTCACCGCCCCGCGCGGCTCGCTGCTCACCCGGGCCGCCCGCCGCGACCTCCTCCAGGACGACGTCAACCACGTCGTCCTGGTGCGCGGCGGCGAGCACCTCACGAGGTCCCTGGTCTACGTCGACCACAGCCTGGTCGACGGGGTCGTCAACGGCACGGCGGCCTCGATGGGCGGCCTCTCCGGGCGGCTGCGCAAACTGCAGAACGGCTACGCCCGCTCCTACGCGGTCTCGATGTTCGGCGGCGCTGCGGTACTCATCGCCGCGACCTTGCTGATGAGGGCGGTCTGATACCGATGTCTTTTCCTCTGCTGACAGCGACGGCGGTCCTGCCCGCGGTCGGCGCGATCGTCACGGCAGCCGTCCCGGCCGCCCGGCGGTCCGCCGCCAAGTGGCTCGCGCTGCTCGTCTCGCTCGCCACGCTCGCGCTCGCCGTGACCGTGCTCGTGCGGTTCGACCCGGACGGCGACCGCTATCAACTCACCGAGTCCCGCGCGTGGATCGCGGAGTTCGGAGTGCGGTACGAGCTGGGTGTCGACGGCATCGGCGTCGCGCTCATCGGACTCACCGCGCTGCTGATCCCGTTCATCATCCTGGCGGGCTGGCACGACGCCGACCCTTCCCCAAGTTCTCAACTTCGTTCGAGCAGGGGAGGCCCCGATGAAACGAAGGCCCCTTATAAGTGGCGGCCCACTCAAGGCTTCTTCGCCCTGATCCTGGCCGTCGAGGCGATGGTGATCATCTCCTTCGAGGCCACCGACGTCTTCCTCTTCTACATCTTCTTCGAAGCCATGCTCATCCCGATGTACTTCCTCATCGGCGGCTTCGGAGACCGCGCCCACGCGGGCAGCGACGAGAACGCCTCGGCGCAGCGCTCGTACGCGGCCGTGAAGTTCCTGCTCTACAACCTCGTCGGCGGCCTCATCATGCTGGCCGCGGTGATCGGGCTCTACGTAGTCGCCGGTAACTTCTCGCTCCAGGAGATCGCCGAAGCCCGGGCCAACGGCACGCTCGACATGGCGACCAGCACCGAGCGGTGGCTCTTCCTCGGCTTCTTCTTCGCCTTCGCGGTGAAGGCGCCGCTGTGGCCGCTGCACACCTGGCTGCCGAACGCGATGGGGGAGTCCACGGCCCCGGTCGCCGTACTGATCACGGCGGTGGTCGACAAGGTCGGTACGTTCGCGATGCTGCGGTTCTGCCTCGGACTCTTCCCCGAGGCGAGCAAGTGGGCGACGCCGGTCATCCTCGTACTCGCGCTGATCAGCATCATCTACGGCGCGCTGCTCGCGGTCGGCCAGCGCGACATCAAGCGCCTGGTGGCGTACGCGTCGATCTCGCACTTCGGGTTCATCGTCCTCGGCATCTTCGCGATGACCTCGCAGGGCCAGTCCGGCGCGACGCTCTACATGGTCAACCACGGCATCTCGACCGCCGCGCTGATGCTGGTGGCCGGCTTCCTGATCTCGCGGCGCGGCTCGCGCCTGATCGCCGACTACGGAGGCGTGCAGAAAGTCGCCCCGGTGCTCGCGGGCACCTTCCTGATCGGCGGTCTGGCCACGCTCTCGCTGCCGGGGCTCGCACCCTTCGTCAGTGAATTCCTCGTCTTGGTCGGCGCTTTCGCGCGGTATCCGGTGGTCGGGATCATCGCGACCTTCGGCATCGTGCTCGCCGCGCTCTACACCCTCGTCCTCTACCAGCGGACGATGACGGGCCCCGTGAAGCCGGAGGTCTCGGCCATGCCGGACCTGCGGGTGCGTGAACTGGTCGTCGTCGCCCCGCTGATCGCGCTCCTGATCGGCCTCGGGGTGTACCCGAAGCCGCTCACGGATCTGGTGAACCCGGCGGTCGAGCACACTATGTCCGACGTACAGCAGAAGGACCCCGAGCCCGAGGTGGAGGCGGCCAAGTGAGCGCATCAGCCGTCCACAGCCTGTGGACAATGGCGGCCGATCCGATCGACAAGATCGACGCGCCCAAGATCGAGTATGGGCAGCTCTCGCCGACGTTGATCGTCATCGGCGCGGCCGTCCTCGGAGTGCTCATCGAAGCCTTCGTCCCGCGCAAGTCCCGTTACCACGTCCAGCTGTTCGTCTCCGTCGTCGCCCTCGCCGCCGCCTTCGCCGCGGTGGTCGGGCTCGCGGCCCGCGGCTTCGGCACGACGAAGGCGCAGATCGCGGCCATGGGCGCGATCGCGGTCGACGGGCCCGCGCTCTTCCTCCAGGGCACGATCCTGCTCGCCGGGCTCGTGGCCATCTTCACCTTCGCCGAGCGGCGGCTCGACCCGCTGACGCACGGCAACCGCGTCGACTCGTTCGTCGCGCAGGCCGGGGCGGTGCCGGGCAGTGAGGGCGAACAGGCCGCCACAAAGGCGGGGTTCACCACCACCGAGGTGTTCCCGCTGGCGCTCTTCGCCATCGGCGGCATGCTCGTCTTCCCCGCGGCCAACGACCTCCTGACGCTCTTCATCGCGCTGGAAGTCTTCTCCCTGCCGCTGTACCTGCTGTGCGCGCTCGCCCGCCGCAAGCGCCTCATGTCGCAGGAAGCCGCCGTCAAGTACTTCCTGCTCGGCGCCTTCGCCTCCGCGTTCACGCTCTTCGGCATCGCCCTCCTGTACGGGTACGCGGGCTCCGTGTCGTACGCGACGATCGCGAACGTCGTCGAGGGCAACGTCAAGACCGTGGACCCGGCGCTCGCCGACACCATGGGCAATGACGCGCTGCTCCTGATCGGCGTCGCGATGATCGTGATGGGGTTGCTCTTCAAGGTGGGCGCGGTGCCGTTCCACATGTGGACGCCCGACGTGTACCAAGGTGCTCCGACGCCGGTCACCGGTTTCATGGCGGCGGCGACGAAGGTGGCCGCGTTCGGCGCGCTGCTGCGGCTGCTCTACGTGGTCCTGCCGGGCCTGCGCTGGGACTGGCGGCCGGTCATGTGGGGCGTCGCGATCATCACGATGCTGGTCGGCGCGATCGTCGCGATCACCCAGACCGACATCAAGCGGCTCCTCGCGTACTCGTCCATCGCGCACGCGGGCTTCATCCTCGCCGGTGTCATCGCCACTACCCCGGACGGTGTCTCCTCGGTCCTCTTCTATCTGGCGGCCTACTCCTTCGTGACGATCGGCGCCTTCGCCGTGGTCACGCTGGTGCGGGACGCGGGGGGCGAGGCCACGCACCTGTCCAAGTGGGCGGGGCTCGGACGCAGGTCTCCGCTGGTCGCTGCGGTCTTCGCGGTCTTCCTCCTCGCCTTCGCGGGCATTCCGCTGACCTCCGGCTTCACCGGCAAGTTCGCGGTGTTCAAGGCGGCGGCGGAGGGCGGCGCGGGCGCGCTGGTCGTGGTCGGCGTGCTGTCGTCGGCGATCGCCGCGTTCTTCTACATCCGTGTGATCGTGCTGATGTTCTTCAGCGAGCCGAAGGCGGACGGCCCGACGGTCGCCGTGCCCTCACCGCTGACGATGACGGCGATCGGCGTGGGCGTCGCGGTGACGCTGGTCCTCGGTGTGGCCCCGCAGTACTTCCTGGATCTGGCGGGCCAGGCGGGGGTCTTCGTCCGGTAGCCGCCTCTTTTTTCGCACATGTGTCGCCGCCCGGCATCCCGACCTGGGGATGCCGGGCGGCGGCCTGTGGATAACTTTTCGGCCTGTCGGTGCGGGGCCCTATCGTGGGGGCAGTGGTCGAGGCAGTGGACGAGGCAGGACGTACGGCGGGGGACAGGGCGATGGATGGGACCAATGGCATGAGCGAGGTGACGGCGTCGGCAGCGATGCCGGGCGCGGCGACCGGCGCGGCGACTGGCGCGACTACCGGTGAAGTGACCGGTGCGGTGACGGAGAGCGACGCGCTGCGCACGCTCCACCGCGTCTTCGGGTACGACGCCTTCCGCGGCGAGCAGGAAGCGGTCATCGACCATGTCGTGGCCGGCGGTGACGCCGTCGTCCTCATGCCCACCGGCGGCGGAAAGTCCCTCTGCTATCAGATCCCGGCCCTGGTCAGACCGGGCACGGGCGTGGTGGTCTCCCCGCTCATCGCGCTCATGCAGGACCAGGTGGACGCGCTGCGGGCAGCGGGCGTGCGCGCCGGGTTCATCAACTCCACGCAGGACTTCGACGAGCGGCGCGTGATGGAGGCCGAGTTCCTCTCGGGCGAGCTCGACGTGCTCTACCTCGCTCCGGAGCGGCTGCGCCTGGACGCCACGCTGGACCTCCTCTCGCGGGGCAAGATCTCCGTCTTCGCCATCGACGAGGCGCACTGCGTCGCGCAGTGGGGGCACGACTTCCGGCCCGACTACCTGGCGCTCTCCGTGCTCGGGCAGCGCTGGCCCGACGTCCCGAGGATCGCCCTCACGGCGACGGCCACGCACGCCACGCACCGGGAGATCACCGAGCGGCTCGGCATGCCGGACGCGAAGCACTTCGTGGCGAGCTTCGACCGGCCGAACATCCAGTACCGCGTCGTGCCCAAGGCCGAGCCGAAGAAGCAGCTCCTGTCCTTCCTGAAGGAGGAGCACGCGGGCGACGCCGGCATCGTCTACTGCCTCTCGCGGAACTCGGTCGAGAAGACCGCCGAGTTCCTCTGCCGGAACGGCGTCGAGGCGGTCCCGTACCACGCGGGGCTCGACGGACGCACACGCGCGGCCCACCAGTCCCGCTTCCTGCGGGAGGAGGGCCTCGTCGTCTGCGCCACCATCGCCTTCGGCATGGGCATCGACAAGCCGGACGTCCGCTTCGTCGCCCACCTCGACCTGCCCAAGTCCGTCGAGGGGTACTACCAGGAGACGGGCCGCGCGGGCCGCGACGGCCTGCCCTCGACAGCCTGGATGGCGTACGGCCTCCAGGACGTCGTCCAGCAGCGCAAGATGATCCAGGGTGGCGATGGCGACGAGGCGTTCCGGCGCCGGGCCGCTTCCCATCTGGACTCGATGCTGGCGCTCTGCGAGACCGCGGAGTGCCGCCGCGCCCAGCTCCTCACCTACTTCGGCCAGGAAGCGGCGGCGCAGTCGTGCGGCAACTGCGACACGTGCCTCACCCCGCCCGAGACCTGGGACGGCACGGTCGCGGCACAGAAGGTGCTCTCCACGGTGGTGCGCCTCCAGCGTGAGCGCGGCCAGAAGTTCGGCGCGGGCCAGATCATCGACATCCTGCTCGGCAAGAAGACCGCGAAGGTCATCCAGTTCGACCACGACCAGCTCTCGGTCTTCGGCATCGGCGAGGAGCTGGCGGAGGCCGAATGGCGGGGCGTGGTCCGGCAGATGCTGGCGCAGGGCCTGATCGCGGTCGAGGGGGAGTACGGCACGCTGGTGCTCACCGAGACGAGCGGTTCCGTCCTGGGCCGGGAGCGCGAGGTGCGGCTGCGCAAGGAGCCGAAGCGGGCTCCGGCGGCGCGGCCCGCCAAGGGCGAGCGCAAGGCGAAGGCGGCGGCAGTAGTCGCCGAGCTGCCCCAGGAGGCGGTGCCGGTCTTCGAGGCGCTGCGCGCCTGGCGCGGAGCCCAGGCCAAGGAGCAGGGCGTCCCCGCGTACGTCATCTTCCACGACGCCACGCTGCGCGAGATCGCCACGCTGCGGCCCACGTCCGTGGCGGACCTCGCGGGCATCAGCGGGGTGGGCGAGAAGAAGCGGGCGACGTACGGCGAGGGTGTTGTCGGAGTCGTCGCGGAGTTCACGGACGGCGAGTCTGGCGGCGAGCTTGGCGGGGCGCCCGGCGGGACGGGGCCCGCGGGTGTGGCTTCCGGCGGGCCGTCGGCGGGGCCAGTGGGACCGGCGGAACCGGTGGGGGCATCTGCGCCGCGGCTCAGCGATGACGTGGAGCCGGACTGGGGGGACGAGGAGGAGCCGGACTGGGCGTCGTAGACAAGGCCTGCGGCTCCCGCCGTAACTTGCCGTAATTGCCGCCCCCGCACAGACGCCACATCAAGCACACCAGCCCCGAGCCCGAAGGACCGGCGGGCCGGATGAGGTGCTCGAAAACCAGTGGAGCGGCGCCGCTGTGCGCCATTACCGTGCTGCCGAACCAAGTCGTCTGGGCAAGGACGTGCCGTTGTACACCCTGTGAGACCTCCCGAGTGCTGAATCGTCGCGCGTCGCGCCCTGTGCGCCGCGCTCCTTTTTGCTGCGGACTTCTCACTGGAACCGGTGTACTTCTGTGCTCAACAACTGGTTGGTCATGCCCACCTGCCTGCCGCTCGTTCTCCGCCGTTGCCACACGTGCGCGGCCGAGCGCTTCCGGGCGAACGGCAAATTTCGCGTCAACGCACACCACAAGATCATCGACGCCTGGCTCCTCGCGCTCTGCACCGCTTGCGGGGACACCGTGAAGCTCACGGTCTTTGAGCGGATGAATGTGCGCTCCGTACGGCCTGAGCTGCTGGACCGGATGCATGACAACGACCCCGGCCTGGCAGCCGACCTGCTCCAGGAGCCGGTCGTGCGGCGCCGTAATCGCATCGGCCTCGACTGGGACAACGCCTGGCGTCTGGACACCGGCGGATCGGATCACCTGGACCGCGAGGCGATCGACGTCTCGGTCAGCTTCGCGGCTCGGATACCCGTCCGGCCGGTGCGGTTGATCGCTGAAGGCTGCGGTCTTTCGCGGGCCGAGGTCGAGAGGCTGATCACGGAGGGCAGAATCGTTTCGGCAATCCGACTGAGCGGCAAGCTCTCCGGCGACTTCACCTTCACGCTCAAGCGCTGAACTCTCCTGGGACCAGAGGCCCTTGGGATCAGGGGGGCCTCGGAAACGGGGGCCTCAGGGCCTGTCCGGCGAGATCCGCCGGACAGGCCCTTGGGCCGGTGGGTGGTGGGTGGCGGGGGGACGGTACAGCGCGACCGGGCGGGCCTCAGCGTGCCGCCACGATCCGCCCCGTCACCTCGCCGAGACCCACCTTGGTGCCGTCCGGGCCCGGGGCCCACGCGGAGAGCGTGACCTCGTCGCCGTCCTCCAGGAACGTCCGCTTGCCGTCGGGGAGTTCGATGGGGTCGCGGCCGTTCCAGGTGATCTCGATCAGGGAGCCGTGCTGGCCGGCCGAGGGGCCACTGACCGTGCCCGAGCCGTACAGATCGCCGGTGCGCAGGGAGGCGCCGTTGACCGTCATATGCGCCAACTGCTGCGCGGCCGTCCAGTACACGGTGGAGAACGGCGGCTCGGAGATGACCTGGCCGTTGAGCGTGACCGTCATGCGCAGGTCGTAGCCGCCCGGCTCGTCCGCCGCCGACTCGGCGGAGTCGTCCAGGTAGGGCAGGAGCTCATGCGTGCGCTCCGGGGGCGCCACCCGGGCCGCGTCCAGCGCTTCGAGGGGGGTGATCCACGCCGACACCGACGTGGCGAAGGACTTGCCGAGGAACGGTCCGAGGGGGACGTACTCCCAGGCCTGGATGTCGCGCGCCGACCAGTCGTTGAGGAGGGTGAGCCCGAAGACGTGCTCGCGGAAGTCCGCGAGCGGCACGGGAGTGCCCTGCGTCGAGGGCGCGCCGACGACGAAGCCGACCTCCGCCTCGATGTCGAGACGGACCGAGGGGCCGAAGACGGGGGCCGTGTCGGCGGGCGCCTTGCGCTGGCCGGTGGGGCGCACCACGTCCGTCCCGGAGACCACGACGGTGCCGGACCGGCCGTGGTAACCGATGGGGAGGTGCTTCCAGTTGGGGGTCAGCGGCGTCGGCGAATCCGGGCGGAACATCTTGCCGAGGTTCGTCGCGTGGTTCTCCGACGCGTAGAAGTCGACGTAGTCGGCGACCTCGAACGGCAGGTGCAAGGTCACGTCGGAGAGGGGGTGGAGCAGGGGGCGTACGGAGTCCCGGTAGGACGGGACGGTCACCCACGCGGTGAGGGCGCGCCGCACGTCGGACCAGGCGGTGCGGCCCGCGGAGAGCAGCGGGTTCAGCGTGGGACGCGCGAGGAGCGAGACGTAGGGGGAGCCGAGCGCGGCGGCCGCGGCGCCCGCGTCCAGGACGTACGAGCCGAGCCGTACCCCGACCCTGCGCTGGTCGTCCCGCTCGCCCGCCAGGGAGAACACGCCGTAGGGGAGGTTGTGCGGTCCGAAGGGATCGCCCTCGGGCAGGCCGAAGGGATCGCCCTCGGAGAGGCCGAAGGAGTCGCTCTCGGGGAGGCCGGCGGAGTCACCGGCGGCCGGGTCGAGCGGGGTCTGCTCGGACATGCGTACCTGCCTCGCTTTCCATGGGGGTGTGCCACAGGGGTGTGCCACACGTTACGTGTGGAGTCCCCTGTTGCGGCAGTGTCTAAAGAGTGCGTAATGCCCGGATAAGCCTTGCTGAGGCGGCCAATTCCGGCTTGGCGCCGGACGCCTCGTGGAGGGGCTTTCGCGGGTCGGTCGCCGGATCGGCGCGCCGGCCGTGCTCATCCCCACCGGCGTGGGGGCGGCCGTCCTCATCGCCGAGCACCAGGACGAGCTGTCCGGGCCGCACGCCGGCTTCGGCGGTTTCCTCTTCCCGCGCGTGGAAGCGCAACTGCCGCGGTGCCTCGCCAGCAAGCAGGCGCTGCACGAGCTGCGCGCCGAGCACGCATCGCCACTCCCGCCGCCCCCGGCCTGTACTTCACCGGCATGTTGGGCGGGGCATGTGGCGAGGGCGCATGGTTGAGCCTTCCGCTCGATGCGCTGTACTGCCCCGGATGAGGCTCTCCAGCGCGTTGTCGGGGGCGCCTGCGAGGAGGCTGGGGATCAGGCCCCCAGGCAACCGTCAGGCCGCCGTCGGGTCCTCGTCCCGTCCAAGTCGGGTCCTCGTCCCGTCCAAGTCAGGACCTCGTCCCGTCCAAGTCAGGACATGCCAATCCCTCGGCCGATGGCCCCCCATACGTATCCCCCGTCGTACCCGCGACTCAGCAACGTGCTTGCTCGGATGCGAAGCTGGGTCACGGAACGGGCGCCCCCCAAGTCGGTTCCCTGGAATCAGATATTCCACTTTTCTGGTGAACCGTGGCGGCCCCCACCGCCCCCCTCCCGCACCGGCCTTGCCAAGCCGCTTCCCGCGCGGCTCAGGATCCGTATTCTCTGGATCATGGCCGCTCCCCTCGCATATGCACTCATCGCCACTGACCTGGACGGCACGCTGCTGCGCGGCGACGACACGGTCTCGGACCGGTCGCGGCGGGCGCTGGCCGCCGTGGGCGAAGGGGGTGCGCGGCACCTCGTGGTGACGGGGCGGCCGGCGCCCCGGGTGCGGCCCCTCCTCGACGATCTCGGGTACGACGGCCTCGCCGTCTGCGGGCAGGGAGCGCAGCTCTACGACGCCGGGGCGCACCGCATGGTGTGGTCGGTGACGCTCGACCGCCAGCTCGCCGAAGTCGCGCTCGGGAAGATCGAGGCCGAGGCCGGGCAGGTCTTCGCGGCCGTGGACCAGGACGGCGTGGACGGACTCACGCTCATCGAACCGGGATACGAGATGCCGCACCCCACGCTTCCCGCGGTGC
Organism: Streptomyces sp. NPDC003379; assembly: GCF_053589195.1. NCBI lineage: Bacteria > Bacillati > Actinomycetota > Actinomycetes > Kitasatosporales > Streptomycetaceae > Streptomyces > Streptomyces sp. NPDC003379. The sequence continues at coordinate 133,446 of NZ_JBSFRK010000013.1, forward strand.
GCGTCCCCGGGCGGGACGTGTTGTGGGAGGCACCGATCAGCAAGGTGCTGCTGCGCCACCGGGCGCTGGCCGACGACGAGTTGGCCGCGGTGGCGCGCGGGGCGGTGGGCTCGCTCGCCACGGTGACGATGTCGGGGCCCGGCACCGTGGAGCTCCAGCCGTGCGGGGTGACCAAGGCGACGGGGCTCGCGCTGGCCGCCGAGCGGATGGGCCTCACGGCCGCCGACACGGTCGCCTTCGGTGACATGCCGAACGACATCCCCATGTTCCTGTGGGCGGCGCACGGCGTGGCCATGGCCAACGCCCACAGGGAACTCAAGGCCGTAGCCGACGAGTTGACCCTCTCGAACGAGGACGACGGGATCGCCGTCATCCTGGAGCGAATGTCGGGCCTGATCTAGTCACCCCGCCGTGCGCCGGATCCGCCGCTCCCATGTCCGGTGGATGACGACCGAGTGGGACTCGACCGTCACGTCCCAGGCGACGAGTTCGGGGCGGTGCAGGCGGAACCCCCAGTGGGAGTAGGAGTGGGAGTAGGAGCGGGCGCGGGCGCTCAGTGGGTCGTTCTCGTGGATCGTGTACGTCTCCACGGCGTCCTCGGTGAACTCCAGACCGTCGGGGTACATGCGCCTACCGGCAGTTCCAGTGAGCGGATGCGGTGGCCCGGCGGGAAGGTGTGGCCGATGGCCGTCGAGTTCACCGCCCACGCGTGCATGTCCACCGCCAGGACGGAACCGCCCATGTAGTGCACGTCGTTGCCATAACGGTCGTCCGCCGAGCAGGGGGTGACGATCGCCTTGAGCGGCACGCGCGCGTAGAGCGTGGTCCCGTCGGCGAGGGGTACGCGGATGTCCTCGCGCATCGTCTCGTACGGGAAATCGGAACGGATCTTCAGGTGCGTCATGGGAGGAACCTCAGTGGACGGGGTGCATGGTGCGGCGCAGCCACGGGTCGAGGGTGGCGATCACGGCTATGCCCGCGAGCACCGCGATGCCGCCGTTGACGCCGAAGTAGGCGGGGTGGGAGACCTCTCCGTACGCCTTGACGACCTGTGCCTGGATGCCGTTGGCGAGTGCGAGGGAGAGGAACCGCAGCGCCATGGTCTGGCCGGTGAAGGTCTTCGGGGCGAGCTTCGTCGTCGCCGACATGCTCGACGTCTCCAGGAGGACGTCGCCGGGGCCGAGCAGGTTGGAGGCGTGCGGCCGGCGCGGGCCCGTCCGCCGGCCGCACGCCACGGAGACCAGATGGACCGGCGTCGTGGAGGACCAGGATGGCGGCCTGCATGCCGAGGAACGAGAAGCGCTGCCGGACCTCCCGCGTCGCCCGCGTTGCCCGGGCCTCCTGGGTCTCCCGGGCCTCCTGGATCTCCCGGGCCTCCCGGGCCTCCCGGATCTCCCGGATCTCCCGGGCCGGAGAGGGTGAGCAGACCGCGCGGTTGTCTGAAGCAGGGCTCGTACTCGGCAGTAGTACGGGACAAAACGGCCGACCCCAGTTATTGCACGCCAACTGGTACTGATCGGGCCTGTCGGTTGTATGGGCTGATCAGGAACATACCGGTGGGGATCGGGGGCCGCCCGGCCGTCTTTGTGCGGGCAGGTGCTCGCTGTGATCGAAAGGCGACCGGATACGCTGACTTGAGTGATGGCAGCGACACATCGACAAACCGTGTCATCGACCGAGATCCAATGATCGACCGAGTTCGCCATGTGATCGTCAGCAGACAGGAGAACCTCTCGTGACCGTCGTCGGGCCTTTTGGGCTGAGCGTGCGGGACCAGGCTCTCGAAGCCGATGTCCAGGCAGGGTTGGCGGCCGTCGAGGAGGGCCTGCTCGAGGCCACCAAGAGCGAGGTCCCCTTCATCACGGAGGCCGCGCAGCACCTCGTCCGAGCCGGGGGGAAGCGTTTCCGTCCGCTGCTCGTGATGCTCGCTTCCCAGTTCGGCGACCCGTACGCACCCGGCATCGTGCCCTCCGCCGTGGTCGTCGAGCTCACGCACCTCGCGACGCTCTACCACGACGACGTGATGGACGAGGCGGACGTGCGCCGCGGGGTCTCCAGCGCCAACCAGCGCTGGGGCAACTCCGTGGCCGTGCTGACCGGCGACTTCCTCTTCGCCCGCGCCTCGTACATCCTGGCCGACCTCGGCCCGGAGGCCGTCCGCATCCAGGCGGAGGCCTTCGAACGTCTGGTCACCGGGCAGATCCTGGAGACCGCGGGGCCCACCGAGGGGCGCGACCCGGTCGACCACTACCTCGACGTGCTCGCCGGCAAGACCGGCTCGCTGGTCGCCGTGGCGTGCCGGTTCGGCGCGATGATGTCGGGCGCCGACGAGACCGTCGTGGACGTCCTGACGCAGTACGGCGAGCGGCTCGGCGTCGCCTTCCAGCTCGCCGACGACGTGCTGGACATCGCCTCCGACTCGCACGAGTCCGGCAAGACACCGGGCACGGATCTGCGCGAGGGCATCCCCACGCTGCCGGTCCTGCGCCTGCGCGAGCGCGTGACGCGGCTCGGCCTGCCCGACGACATCGCCCTGAGCGAGCTGCTCGACTCCGACCTCACCGACGACGCCCGGCACGCCGAGGCGCTCGTCCGGCTGCGCGCGCACCCCGCCCTGGAGCAGGCCCGCCGGGACACGGTGCGGTACGCGGAGGAGGCGCGGGCCGCGCTGGTGCCGCTGCCGGAGTGCGACGCGAAGACCTCGCTGGTGGAGCTCTGCGATCTGGTGGTGCACCGGGCCGGCTGAGAGGCCGTTACCGACGATCGGCGGCGCCACCCCCTACGGGTCGGGGGAGGCGCCGCCGCTTTTTGTCATCCCAGGGCAGTACGTCGAGTTGAGCCCGGGGTCTGACGCTTCTGCTCGGCCGATTTGGTCGGATAGACCCCAGCAAGGACCACCACTCCTGACCAATTCGGGTGAGAATGGCGGCGCAGGGTGGACGAAGGCACGTACGCATGTATGCACGTACAGGAAGGCCGCCGCCGACCACGGAGGTAGGGCACACAATGGCACCGTACGAACCGGAACAGAACACCAGTGAGGCCGGGGAGCTGCGCGCCGGCCGCCGCAAGGCGGCTCGTTACGTAGTCCCGCTCGCGGTGGCGGGGGTGGCGGCGGCGACCATCGGGCTCGTCCCGGCGCTCGCCACCTCGGGCGACCCGGATCTGCCGAAGGTCACCGCTCAGGAACTCATCGAGAAGATAGCCGCGTCGGACACGCAGCAGCTCTCCGGCAACGTCAGGATCAGCACGGATCTGGGCCTGCCGTCGCTGGGCGGCATGGCGGGCGGCTTCGCCGGTGGCGGCGGAGGCGACGGGGACCGCGGTGAGGACGGCGACGGCGGAGGCTCGGCCGCCGACCCCAAGAGCAAGCTGATGGAACTGGCGTCCGGCACGCACACGCTGCGGGTCGCGGCGGACGGCCCCGACAAGCAGAAGGTGTCGCTCCTGGGCGACGCCTCCGAGTACAGCCTGATCCACAACGGCGACGACGTGTGGGCGTACGACAGCGCGTCGAACGAGGCGTACCACGCGAAGGAAGCCGGAGCGGCGGCCGCCGGTGAGCGGGACCGGAAGGACGCGGCGAAGGATCTTCCGACCACGCCCGAGGAGTTCGCCGAGCAGGCGCTGAAGGCCGTCGACGACACGACGTCCGTCAAGGTCGACGGGACCGCGCAGGTCGCGGGCCGCGACGCGTACCGCCTGGTCATCGAGCCGAAGCAGGCCGGTTCGACGGTCGGCCGGATCACGGTCGCCGTGGACGCGGAGACGGGTACGCCGCTCAAGTTCACCCTGACCCCGGCCTCCGGTGGCGCGGCGGTCATCGACGCGGGCTTCACGAAGGTCGACTTCGACAAGCCGTCCGCGGACACGTTCGACTTCACGCCGCCCAAGGGCGCGAAGGTCACCGAGGCCGACGAGCACGCCAAGGACGACGGCCGTGACTTCGCGGACAAGGGTGATAAGGGTGATAGGGGCGGCAAGGGGGGCAAGGAGTTCAAGGAGGAGGACCTCAACGACCTGAAGGTCATCGGCAAGGGCTGGAGCTCCATCGCCGAGCTGAAGCTGCCGGGCGGAGAGGGCCTGCCGACGGCCGGTTCGGGCGATGTCCCGCCGGACGCGCAGAAGCTGCTCGACTCGCTGGGCGACCAGGTCAGCGGCGAGTTCGGCTCCGGCACGGTCTTCTCGACGCGCCTGATCAACGCCCTCGTCACCGATGACGGCAAGGTCTACGCGGGCGCGGTCACGAAGGACGCGCTGGTGAAGGCGGCGAACGCGGCGCACTAGGCGTGGGGCCCGAGCGGTGTTTCACGGTGCGGGTGCGGGTGCGGGTGCGGGTGCGCGGACAGGTGGCGGCACCGTGGAACACCGCGACGGCGACCAAGTCTTACGGAGCGGGCGACAGGCGACAGGTCACGGGCGACAGGCGACAGGTCACGGGCGACAGGAGGAAGCGGTGCCAGGCACCATCGGGGAACCGCCGACACCGGGGGCGCCGGGTGACGGGGCGCCGGGCGACGGCGCTTTGGGCGACGGCGTGCCGTGCGTGATCGAGACGCGCGGGCTCACCAAGCGCTACGGAAAGCACCTCGCCGTCGACCGGCTGGACCTTACCGTCCCCGAAGGGAGCGTCTTCGGGTTCCTCGGGCCGAACGGCTCGGGCAAGACGACCACCATCCGCATGCTGATGGGCCTCATCGAGCCGACCTCGGGTACCGCGCGGGTCCTCGGCAGACCCATGCCGCGCGCCACCCGCACCGTCCTGCCGCACGTGGGCGCGCTGATCGAGGGCCCCGCCCTGTATGGCTTCCTGTCGGGACGCGACAACCTCCTGCGGTACGACTCCGCCGACCCGGCCGCCGATCCGCGGACCCGGCGGACACGGGCCGAGGCGGCGCTGGACCGGGTCGGGCTCACCGCGGCCGCCGGCAAGAAGGCGAAGGCGTACTCGCTGGGCATGAAGCAGCGGCTCGGCCTGGCGGCGGCGCTGCTCCAGCCGCGCAGGCTCCTCGTCCTGGACGAGCCGACGAACGGCCTCGACCCGCAGGGCATGCGCGAGATCCGCTCCCTGGTGCGGGAACTGGCGGCCGAGGGCACGACCGTCTTCCTCTCCTCGCACCTCCTCGACGAGATCGAACAGGTCTGTACGCACGCGGCCGTGATGACCCGGGGCCACCTGATCACGCAGGGCCCGGTCGCCGAGCTGGCGGCGGGCGCGCGCGGCAGACTGGTCGTGACGACACCGGACCCGGGTGAGGCGGCCCGCGTCCTGAAGGAGCGTGGCGTGGCGGACCTCGTCGTGACGGAGGACCGCGTGACGGGCGAGCCACCGGGCCAGGACGCGTCGTCCGGCCGGGACACGGAGCTGGCCGATCTGAACGCCGCGCTGGTCGAGGCGGGCGTCCGCGTCCGCGGCTTCGGCCTGGAACGGGCCTCCTTGGAGGACGCGTTCGTAGCGCTGACGGGGGAGGGGTTCGATGTCGCGGGCTGAGGCGATGGGCGTATCGGGGGCGGGTGCTTCGGGGGCGCCGGGAGCGCCGGGGGCTTCGAGGGAGCCGGGTGTTTCGAGGGAGCCGGGTGTTTCGAGGGAGCCGGGTACTTCGAGGGAGCCGCGGCCGGCCTGGGCGTTGGGGCTCTTCCGCAGTGAGCTTGTGATCACCTTCCGCCGTTGGCGGACGCTGGCGCTGCTCGGTGTGCTCGCCGCCGTGCCGATCCTCGTCGGTGTCGCCGTCAGGATCGAGACGAGCGACGGCTCCACGATCGGCGGAGGCGGCGAGGGCGGCGGCCCCGCCTTCATCGCGCAGATCACCAACAACGGCCTGTTCCTGGTCTTCACCGCGCTCGCCGCGACGCTGCCGTTCTTCCTGCCGATGGCGATCGGCGTCGTCGCGGGCGACGCCATCGCGGGGGAGGCGAGCGCGGGCACGCTGCGCTATCTGCTGGTAGCACCCGCGGGCCGCACTCGTCTGCTCCTCGTCAAGTACGCGACCACGCTGACGTTCTGCCTGGTCGCGACGTTGGTCGTCGCCGCGTCCGCGTTGGCGACCGGCGCGCTGCTCTTTCCGCTGGGCGAGGTCACCACGATCTCCGGTACGCGCATGAGCTTCGGGGAGGGGCTGCTGCGGGCCCTGCTCATCGCGCTCGTCGTCGCCGCGTCACTGGTCGGCGTGGCGGCGCTCGGCCTGTTCGTCTCGACGCTGACCAGCAGCGGCATCGCGGCGATGGCGACGACCGTAGGGCTGCTGATCACGGTGCAGATCCTCGACCAGATCCCCCAACTGCACGCCCTGCACCCGTACTTCTTCTCCCACTACTGGCTGTCCTTCGCCGACCTGATGCGGGAGCCGATCTACTGGGACGACCTCATCAAGAACCTCCAGATGCAGGGGCTCTACGCGGCCGTCTTCGGCTCGGCGGCGTGGGCGCGGTTCGGGGCGAAGGACATCATGGCGTGACGGTTACGCCATGACGTGCGGTTACGCCTCGTCGTAGGGGTAGCGGGCCAGCGGCGGCTCCTGCGCGAAGAACGTCTTGGCGCGGAGCAGCGCCTGCTCGTCCTCCAGTACGTTGCCGGGGCGGCTGCCGTTGCCGAGCAGGACGCCGCCGAAGCGCATCGGGAAGAACGCGGCGGTGTGGTTCAGCGTGCCGATCAGCGGCTCGGCCACCTCCTCCTCGCGGTGCGCGAGCGCCGTCACGCCCCACAGGGTGCGGCTCTTGAGGGTCTCCTTGAAGTCGAGGCCGGGGGTCTCCAGCCAGGCGTCCCAGTAGTCGAGGTAACGCTTGATGGTGGCCGACACCGAGTACCAGTACAGCGGCGAGACGATGACGATGTCCGTGGCGTCGAGGGTCGCGTCCAGCAGCAGCGCCTCGTCGTCGCCCTCGGGGCGGGGGCGGGCACGGGGGTGGGCGTCGTCGTGGCGCAGGTCCTGGAAGTCGGGGAGCGGATGATCGGCGAGACGGATCCAGCGCTGCTCGACGTCCGCGGGCAGCTGCTCGGCGGCCTTGCGGGCCAGGATCTCGGTGTTGCCCTCGGGGCGGGCGCTGCCGACGACGAAGAGGAACTTGCGGGTCATGGGAATCCCCCTGGATGTGGCTCGGTGCGACCGGGCGCGGCAATTACTTGCACGCGCACTATATGCATGCGCAAGCAATATCGTCCAGGGGTGGCCCGCGGCCCGGGGTGCGCGTGCGCGGGCCCGGCCGTTCACGGGCGTACGAGGATGATCCACCCGGAGGCGTACGTGTCGGGCACGGTGTGGCGGGGCCAGTGGCGGGCCCAGCGCGGGGGCGCCGCCTCGCGCAGCACCAGGGCGGTGGGGCGGCGCCGATCGCGCGGGCCGCTGCCGGGTGCGCATCCGGCGACGTAGGCGAGGGGGATGACGGAGGTGTTGCCGTTCAGGGTGCAGGGGGCGCGGGTGCTGGTACCGGGCTCCGTGCCGTTGCCGACGCCGTGCCGCTGCAGCACCTCGGCGATCCGCTCCCAGTCGCCGCGGGCGCCCGCCTGGATGGTGGCGTTGCCGTGGGCGAGGAGCACCTGGACGGTGAGGTGACCGCTCAGCGCGAGGGCCAGCACACCGACCGCGACCCACCGGGGCCGGGCCACGCGGGCGAGGCCGACGAGGGTGAGCAGGCCGAGGGCGGCGGTGGGGGCGAGCAGGGCGTGGGTGGGGAGGAGGAAACGGGGGGCGGCGTAAGGGACGAGGAGGAGGTAGGGGAGGGCTACGGCGAAGGCGGTGAAGAGGGGGAGAAAGGTGCCGTGGGGCCAACGGGGTGTGGGTGGTCGCCGGCGGGGGGCCTCGCCGGAGTCCGGCGGCCCGCTGCGGGGCGGTGTGCCGCGATGGCGATGGAGGGCCCATAGACCGGCCCCCACCAGAATCAGCAGCAGGAGCCACCACTCCGCCGCCACGGGACGGATGCCGTCGCTGTCACAGGGGCGGCACAGCAGCGGCCCGTCCAGGACCGTGAGGTGGTGGACGAACGAGAGCAGCGGACGCAGGTCGCCCTGCACCTCGCTGGCCTCCGTCAGCCGTTGACGGACGCCGCCGAAACGGACGTACGCCTCGACGACCCAGGGCAGCACGCCCGCCACCAGCCCGCCGAGCACGGCCATGGGGCGGCCCCGGCCCCGCCAGGCGGGCACCAGCAGGGCGGCGATCAGGAGCGGCAGCGCTACGGCGGCGCCGTCGTTGGGCCGCATCAGGGTGGCCAGCGCGAGGCCGACCGCGATACCGGTGCAGGTCAGGAGGGACTGCCGCGCCCACAGGAACAACCCGACCGCGCCGACGGCACCCATGGCGGTGTAGTGATTGGGCATGGCGGCGCTCGCGTAGAACAGCGTGATCCACAGCCCGCCGTACAGCGCGGCGGCGACGGGGGCCACCGAGGGCCGGGCCGCGGCGCGCAGCCAGGGCCGGAAGCCCAGATAGAGCGCGGTGGTCGAGAGCAGCGTCAGCCAGACCCTGAGGAGCACGACGGAGTCGCTCCAAGCAGCCACGGGCGCGATGAGGAATGGCACACCGCGGGTGCGGGGCGCGCTGAACGGGGTGGCGGGGGCGTAGGGCGAGTACCGACTTGCATAGACCAGCTCGTCCCAGCCGAGCGGCAGACCGATCGGAACGAGAGCGAGCGAGAGCAGGGCGAAGGCACAGCAGACGGCGAGGAGGAGGCGGTGGGGTGCGGGGGCCTGCCTTTCGCGGCGCGTGAGGCTTTCGCTGCACAGCGGCTCTCCGCGGCCAACCCGCTCTCGGCCACTGACCCGCTCCCTGCCCTTCACCCGCTCCCTGCCCTTCACCCCCTCCCCGTCCCTCACCACGTCCCCGTCCCCGCCGCCGCGGTCAGCTCCCCGGCCATCGGGATGCGTCACGGCCAGCTTGCCACCGGCGGGCCGCCGTCCCTAGTGGACACAGAACTCGTTTCCCTCCGGGTCCCGCATGATCACCCACTCGCCCCCGGGTTCCTTGACGTGCCGCTCCACGGCCGCGCCCAGCGCCTCCAGGCGGGACACCTCGTCGTCACGGCGCCCCGGCGCGGAGTGCACGTCGAGGTGCAGTCGGTTCTTGCCGGTCTTGGCCTCCGGTACGCCTTGGAAGAGGATCCGGCGGCCGAGACCCACGCCGCTCTCCTCCTCGTACGGATCGTCGGGGTGCCGCACGGCGATGAGGTCGCGCCAGGCGCGACGGCCGCGGAACTCGACGGTCGCCGACTCCGGCACCGCGCCGAAACCGAGGAGACGTTCGATCAGCGCGCTGTTGTCCTCGACCTCGTACCCCAACGTCTCGCCCCAGAAGGCCGCTTGGGCCTGCGGGTCGGTGGCGTCGATGACGAGTTTCCAGTGCAGGGTGTGAGTCATGTAACCAGTCTTAGCGGTTACGCGGTCGGAGCGCTCGGCTTTCGGCCACGACGTGCCACCGAGGCGACCGTCGCGCCGGGCTCGGTGAGCAGTTCCGCGGCGAGCGTCATGCGCCCCTCGGTGAGGTAGGCCATGGGGGCCTTTCGACCAGCTCGGCGAAGTTCCTGGCGAACCAGGCACGCGCCCCTGCTCGAAGGGCGCCTGGACCTCTTGATCAGGACACCCGGGCCGTGTCCACGGCGTCCGCAGCGTCCTTGGCGGTCGGCGTGGCCGCCCCGGCCGCCCCCGCCCGGCGCGCGGCGGACAGCCGGACCGCGTTCCGGCGGGCCGTCCGCAACGCGTCCCACGTCAGCAGCGAGAGCGCCAGCCACACCAGCCCGAAGCCCGCCCACCGCTCGGGCGGCATCGCCTCATGGAAGTACAGGATCCCGAGCAGGAACTGGAAGACGGGCGCCAGATACTGGAGCAGCCCCAGCGTGGAGAGCGGCACCCGGATCGCCGCGGCGCCGAAGCAGACCAGGGGAGCGGCGGTCACCACACCGGTGGCGGCCAGCAGCGCCGTGTGCCCGGCGCCCTCCCCGCCGAACGTGGCATCCCCCTGCGCGCCGAGCCACACCAGATAGCCGACGGCGGGCAGGAACTGCACCGCGGTCTCGGCGGCGAGCGACTCCAGGCCGCCGAGATTGACCTTCTTCTTCACCAGGCCGTACGTCGCGAAGGAGAGCGCGAGGCAGAGCGAGATCCACGGCGGCTGCCCGGCGCCGAAGGCGAGCACGAGGACCGCGGTGAACCCGACGCCGACCGCCGCCCACTGCACGGGCCGCAGCCGCTCGCCGAGCAGCAGGACGCCCATCGCGATGGTGACCAGGGGGTTGATGAAGTATCCGAGCGAGGCCTCGACGACGTGGCCGGAGTTCACGGACCAGATGTAGACGCCCCAGTTGACGGTGATGACCGCCGCGGCGATCACCACCAGGCCCAGCCTGCGCGGCTGGCGCAGCAGCTCGCGGGCCCAGCCCCAACGTCGTACGAAGAGCAGCGCGACGCCCACCACGACGAGGGACCACGCCATCCGGTGCGCAAGGATCTCGGCGGCCCCGGACGGCTTGAGGAGCGGCCAGAAGAGGGGGACGAGGCCCCACATTCCGTAGGCCGCGAATCCGTTCAGCAGCCCAACGCGCTGCTCACCCTTGGCCTGTCCGGCTGCTCCGCTGTCCACGGCCCCTCCTTGGCACACGGCAGCCCGACGCTGCCTCACCGAAGGTAGCGCCGAAGCCCCTCGCCTGTCATGTCCGTATGGCCGAGACACTCATGACACTGGGGTGGCCGATAAAAGCCCGTCCGGCGATCGAGGACGAGCCCGAAGGGCGATGGACGGCACGCCCGGCACGCCAGACGGACATCAGCCCCGAAGCGCCTCAGACACAGCGTCAGCGAGCGGCGTGGTCGGTCGTCCGATGAGCCGGGCCAGATCCCCGCTCGTCCCCGCCAGGCGCCCCCGCCCGACAGCCGCGTCGACGTCGACGAGGATCGCCGCCATCGGCTCCGGCACCCCCGCCCCGGTCAGCACCGCGAGGTGCTCCTCGGTGGAGACGTTCGCGTACGAGATGTCCTTGCCGCTCTGCCGGGCGACCTCCGCGGCGTACTCGGCCATGCTCCACGCGACGTCGCCGCTCAGCTCGTAGACCTTGCCCTCGTGGCCCTCGCCGGTCAGCACGGCGACGGCGGCCGCGGCGTAGTCGGCGCGCGAGGCGGAGGCGACGCGGCCCTCCCCGGCGGAGGCGACGACGGCGCCGTGCTCCAGGACCGGGGCGAGGTGCTCGGTGTAGTTCTCGTGGTACCAGCCGTTGCGCAGGAACGTGTGCGGCAGGCCGGAGCCGAGGATCAGCCGCTCGGTCTCCTTGTGCTCGGCCGCCAGGTCGAAGTCGGCGTCGGGGCCGCCGAGGATGCCGGTGTAGGCGAGGAGCGCCACGCCCGCCTCGCGCGCCGCGTCGATCACCGCGCGGTGCTGCTCCACCCGGCGGCCGACCTCGCTGCCGGAGATCAGCAGCACGCGGTCGCCCGCGGCGAAGGCGCCGCGCAGGGTCTCGGGGGCGTTGTAGTCGGCGATCCGCAGTTCGACGCCGCGCTCGGTGAGGTCGGCGGCCTTGGCCTTGTCGCGTACGACGGCCGCGATCTGCCCGGCGGGGACGTCGGCGGTGAGCAGCCCCTCGATGACGAGACGGCCGAGGTTCCCGGTTGCTCCGGTGACGACGATGCTCATGACTGAGAACTCCTGTTTATGGCTTTCGGTGTGATCTGCCTTGTGGCACTCACCTTAGGGCCTGCACTAACTATCCGTAAGTACCCACTTTGAAGTAAGGTACTGGCATGGCCGTAAGCAACTGGAAGCCTGGCGCCGAGGAAATGTGCCCGTACCGCCTCGTCCTGGAGCACGTCACGAGCCGCTGGGGCGTCCTCGTCCTGATCGCCCTCGAAGAGCGCTCGTACCGCTTCAGCGAGCTGCGCCGCGCCATCAGCGAGGTCAGCCGCGTCAGCGAGAAGATGCTGATCCAGACCCTGCAGACCCTGGAGCGCGACGGCCTGGTGCACCGCGACGCGAAGCCGGTCATCCCGCCCCGCGTCGACTACTCCCTCACGGCCCTAGGGCGCGAGGCCGCCGAGCAGGTCAGGACCCTCGCGACCTGGACGGAACGGCGCATGGCCGACGTACAGAAGGCGCGACAGGAGTACGACGAAGCCCGGTCCTGAAGATCCAGAACCGGGCTTCGCGCTCAGCCATCACAAGGGGAAACGCCTGCTAGCCGACGACTGTCCAGGTGTCGCCGCCCGCGAGGAGGGTGGCGAGGTCGCCCTTGCCGTTCTGTTCGATGGCGGTGTCGAGCTGGTCGGCCATGAGGGTGTCGTAGACCGGGCGCTCGACGTTGCGGAAGACGCCGATGGGGGTGTGGTGCAGGGTGTCGGGGTCGGCGAGGCGGGAGAGGGCGAACGCGGTCGTCGGTGACGTGGAGTGCGCGTCGTGGACGAGGACGTCGCGCTCGTTGTCGGGGGTGACGGCGACGACTTTGAGGTCACCGGTGACCGTGTCGCGCACGACGCCCTTGGACTGGTCGGTGCCGAAGCGGATGGGCTGCCCGTGTTCCAGGCGGATGACGGCTTCTTCGGCCTGTTGCTTGTCCTTGAGGACTTCGAAGGCGCCGTCGTTGAAGATGTTGCAGTTCTGGTAGATCTCCACCAGTGCGGTGCCGGGGTGGTCGGCGGCCTCGCGCAGCACGCTGGTGAGGTGTGTGCGGTCGGAGTCGACGGTGCGGGCGACGAAGGAGGCTTCCGCGCCGATCGCCAGGGAGACGGGGTTGAAGGGCGCGTCGAGGGAGCCCATCGGCGTCGACTTGGTGATCTTCCCGACTTCGGAGGTGGGGGAGTACTGGCCTTTGGTAAGGCCGTAGATGCGGTTGTTGAAGAGCAGGATCTTCAGGTTGACGTTGCGGCGCAGGGCGTGGATGAGGTGGTTGCCGCCGATGGACAGCGCGTCGCCGTCGCCGGTGACCACCCACACGGACAGATCGCGCCGCGAGGAGGCCAGGCCGGTGGCGATGGCGGGGGCGCGGCCGTGGATGGAGTGCATCCCGTAGGTGTTCATGTAGTAGGGGAAGCGGGAGGAGCAGCCGATGCCGGAGACGAAGACGATGTTCTCTTTGGCCAGGCCGAGTTCGGGCATGAAGCCCTGCACGGCGGCCAGGACGGCGTAGTCGCCGCAGCCGGGGCACCAGCGCACTTCCTGGTCGGACTTGAAGTCCTTCATGGTCTGAGTGGCCTCGGCTTTGGGGACCAGCTGCAGCAGCCGGTTGCCGGCGTCAGTCATCGATGGCCTCCTTGAGGGCCGTGGCGAGCTGCTCGGCCTTGAACGGCATTCCGTTGACCTGGTTGTATGAGACCGCGTCCACCAGGTATTTCGCCCTGATGAGGGTGGCGAGCTGTCCGAGGTTCATTTCGGGGATCACCACCTTGTCGTAGCGTGCCAGGACCTCGCCGAGGTTGGGCGGGAAGGGGTTGAGGTGGCGCAGGTGGGCCTGTGCGATGCACTGGCCGGCCGCGCGCAGCCGGCGCACGGCGGCGGTGATCGGCCCGTAGGTGGAGCCCCAGCCAAGGACCAGTGTGGTGGCGTTGGCGTGTGCGTCGTCGACGTCCAGGGCGGGCACCTCGATGCCGTCGATCTTGGCCTGGCGGGTGCGGACCATGAAGTCGTGGTTGGCCGGGTCGTAGGAGATGTTGCCCGTGCCGTCCTGCTTCTCGATGCCGCCGATCCGGTGTTCCAGGCCCGGGGTGCCGGGAATGGCCCAGGGGCGGGCCAGGGTCTTGGGGTCGCGTTTGTAGGGCCAGAACACCTTGGTGCCGTCGTCCTGGGTGTGGTTGGTCCCCGAGGCGAACTGCACGCGCAGGTCGGGCAGTTCCTGCACGTCGGGGATGCGCCAGGGCTCGCTGCCGTTGGCCAGATAGCCGTCGCTCAGCAGGAAGACCGGGGTGCGGTAGGTGACCGCGATCCGGGCCGCCTCCACAGCGGCCTCGAAACAGTCCGCCGGGGTTCTGGGTGCCACGATCGGCACCGGCGCCTCACCGTTGCGCCCGAACATCGCCTGCAGCAGGTCGGCCTGCTCGGTCTTGGTCGGCAGCCCAGTGGAGGGCCCGCCACGCTGGATGTCCACCACCAGCAGCGGCAGTTCCAGCGAGACCGCCAGCCCGATGGTCTCCGACTTCAGCGCCACACCCGGACCTGAGGTCGTCGTCACCGCCAGCGACCCGCCGAACGCCGCACCCAGCGCCGCCCCGATCCCGGCGATCTCATCCTCCGCCTGGAAAGTGCGCACCCCGAAGTTCTTATGCTTGGACAGCTCATGCAGGATGTCCGAGGCCGGCGTGATCGGATACGAGCCCAGATACAGCGGCAGATCCGCCTGCCGGGACGCGGCGATCAAACCGTACGACAGCGCCAGGTTCCCCGAAATGTTGCGGTAGGTGCCGGCCGGGAACGCCTTCGCGGCCGGGGCGACCTCATAGGAGACCGCGAAGTCCTCCGTCGTCTCACCAAAGTTCCAGCCCGCGTGGAACGCCGCGATGTTCGCCTCAGCGATCTGCGGCTTCTTGGCGAACTTGGCCCGCAGGAACTTCTCCGTCCCCTCGGTGGGCCGGTGATACATCCACGACAGCAGGCCCAGCGCGAACATGTTCTTGGACCGGCCCGCGTCCTTGCGTGAAAGGCCGAAGTCCTTGAGCGCCTCCACCGTCAGCGTCGTCAGCGGCACCGGGTGCACGCTGTAGCCATCCAGCGAACCGTCCTCCAACGGCGAGGTGTCATAGCCCACCTTCTGCATCGCCCGCCGGGAGAACTCATCCGTATTCACGATGATCTCCGCGCCGCGCGGCACATCACCGATATTCGCCTTCAGCGCCGCCGGGTTCATCGCCACCAATACATTCGGCGCGTCACCCGGAGTGAGAATGTCATGATCGGCGAAGTGCAGCTGGAAGGACGAGACACCCGGCAGCGTCCCTGCGGGCGCCCTGATCTCGGCCGGGAAGTTCGGCAGCGTCGACAGGTCGTTACCGAAAGACGCGGTCTCCGAAGTGAAGCGGTCACCCGTGAGCTGCATACCGTCACCGGAGTCACCCGCGAAACGAATGATCACCCGGTCCAGGCGCCGTACGTCTTTCTCACCCGCGGGCTTGCGTTGCTCTCCGACGAGTGCCCCGTCGGCCTGCTCGGCTTGGCTACTGACCTGGCTGGTCACTGAACTGGACCTCCCTCGAGGCGGCTGAGGGGAAACGCCGGGACGCCCGGCGTTCCCAAAGCCCACCCTACGTCTGTAAGGGGTGCCTTCCTCGGGTAGCTCGTATTTTGGACGTCCTTTTGAGACGGTCCGATGCCATGGTTTGCCATGTTTTGCCTAACCCCCCGGCCCTTCATAGATGACGCTCCCCGCTCATCCTTTGGTTCTAGGACTCTGTCCGGCTTCCCTCGGCTCGTCTCCCCTGTGGCCCTTTTGGGTCTGCGATCACTCGCAGGGTGTCAGCTCGTCATGAGTTGAGGTAGGTGAGAACCGCGAGCACGCGACGGTGATCCCCGTCACTCGGTGACAGGCCGAGCTTCAGGAAGATGTTGCTCACGTGCTTCTCGACGGCGCCGTCGCTCACCACGAGCTGCCGTGCGACGGCCGAGTTCGTCCGGCCCTCCGCCATCAGCCCGAGTACCTCGCGCTCACGCGGGGTAAGCCCCGCGAGGACGTCCTGCTTGCGGCTGCGGCCGAGCAGCTGCGCCACGACCTCCGGGTCGAGCGCGGTACCCCCCTGCGCCACCCGCACCACCGCGTCCACGAACTCGCGCACCTCGGCGACCCGGTCCTTGAGCAGATAACCCACGCCCCGGCTCGACCCGGCGAGCAGCTCGGTGGCGTACTGCTCCTCGACGTACTGCGAAAGGACCAGCACCCCGAGCCCCGGATGCTGCTGGCGCAGGAACACCGCGGCCCGCACCCCCTCGTCGGTGTGCGTCGGCGGCATCCGCACATCGGCGACGACCACGTCCGGCAGGGCGTCCTGCGCCGCGAGGTCCGTGATCGTCTTGATCAACGCGTCGGCGTCACCCACACCGGCGACCACGTCGTGCCCGCGGTCGGTCAGCAACCGGGTCAGGCCCTCCCTGAGCAGCACTGAATCCTCGGCGATGACCACCCGCACTTTGTCCTCCACTGTTGTCGGCCCCCCGGCACGCTCGACCGGCACTCAACGGTCCGACGTCCATCGCGTCGGCCGAACGTCCGGCACCTCAGTATCGCGCGATCCGCGTCCGCCGACCGGCGCTGTCACCAGACTGGTCGGCTCGTCACGCGGCGCGCCGCCCCCGGTCGGTGCGTCGGACCGGGGGCGGCGCGCGGAAGGGGGGCGGGCAGATCAACTCAGGCCAGAACCCGGGACCTGGAATGTGGGGCCTCAGGCATGGCGCCAGGGAAGTTCCGCGGTGATGGTGGTCGGGCCGCCCAGCGGCGAGTCGACGACCAGGATTCCGTCGACCGCGTCCAGCCGCTCTGCGAGGCCCGCGAGTCCGGAGCCCGCCGTCACGTCGGCGCCGCCCGAGCCGTTGTCCGTGACCTGGAGCATCAGCCGGTCCTCGGACCGCCACACGTCGACCGAGCCCTGGGTCGCCCGGCTGTGCTTGCTGATGTTCTGCAGCAGCTCGGAGACCGTGAAGTACGCGATGCCCTCGATGGCGGCCGCCGGACGGCTGTCCAGGTCGACCTCCACCTGGACCGGCACGGTGCAGCGCGCGGCGAGTGAGGAGAGCGCCGCGTTCAGGCCGCGGTCGGTGAGGACCGCGGGGTGGATGCCGCGGGCGAGGTCGCGCAGCTCCTGGAGGGCGACCTTCACCTCGCCGTGTGCCTCGTCCACCATGCGGGCCGCGGCCTCGGGGTCCTCGGTCAGCTTCTCCTTGGCGAGGCCCAGCCCCATCGCGAGGGCGACCAGGCGGGCCTGCGCGCCGTCGTGCAGATCGCGCTCGATGCGGCGCAGATCCGCGGCGGCGGTGTCCACGACCACGCCTCGGTCGGACTCCAGTTCGACGACGCGGGTCGCGAGCCGCGAGGGGCCGAGCAGGCCGTGCACCAGAACGCGGTCCACGGTCGTCAGGGCCCGCACGATCCACGGCGTGGCCAGCGTGATCAGCAGGCCGGTCGCCGCCGTGATGCCGATCTCGAAGGGGTTGTCGAGGTAGATGTGGTGGCCGCCGTCGTCGTAGAGCTGGATGCCGTCCTGGCCTCCGTACATCGGGAAGAGCCAGAACCACAGCGGATACGTGAGCATCATCCAGCCGTACGACCAGAAGACCACCGCCACGACGAACGAGAACAGCGACCACGGCATCAGCAGCACGGAGTAGAGCAGATGCCGCCAGGACGCGCCGCTCTTGAGGACGGCGCCGATGACCGCCATCGCACCGCCGCCCTTGGGCCGCAGCGGCTCCGGGGCGGCGACGTCGAGGTCGAGCAGGCCGCGGGCCCGCGTCCGCTCAAGGGCGCCGATGCCGCGGCAGCCGGCCAGGGCGCCGGCGAGCACCGGGATGCCGATGAAGGTGACCAGCAGACCCGCGCCGAGCGAGAGCATCGTGACCGCGAAGACGAAGGAGGTGATGCCGATGGGCAGGCTCAGCAGGATGTAGCCGAACTCCTTCCAGGCACGGGCCTCGATCGGGGCGCGCAGCCCCGCGGGGAGGCGGCGGCGCCGCTCCTCCATGCCGGTTGCCTCTGCCCGGAAGTCCGGCCGGTCCATGTGCGTGTACCCCTGTCCGTATTCCGTGGCCATCACTGCCATCCGTTTCTGGTCGAGCCGCTGCCTGTTTGCCGTGCCTCCAGCCTCGCCGCCACGGGGCTCGCGGACCATGGAGCGGGTCGGCGTCTCGGGGCGGGGGTTTTCCCTACCCTGGCCATCGGCGGGTGGCGTGCCCACCCGCATCCGGCCCAGCCCCCTGGCGCCCCGCCGGAAAAAGTCAAAGCCGGCGCGGCGAACCGGACGCATGGCCACCGTGGTCCCCCGCGCGGTCGCGCCACGGCAGTTCCGCCGTGATCGTCGTCGGACCGCCCTCCGGCGAGTCGATGACGAACAGCCCGTCGACCGCGCCGAGCCGGTCCGCGAGGCCCGCCATGCCGGTGCCGCCGTCGAGCCGGGCCCCGCCACGCCCGTCGTCCCAGACCTGGATGAGCAGCCGGTCGTCCGCGCGCCACACCTCGACGCTCGCGTTCCGCGCCCCACTGTGCTTGCTGACGTTCTGCAGCAGCTCGGAGACCGTGAAGTACGCGCTGCCCTCGATGGCGGCCGCTGGCCGGGCCGGCAGATCCGCGGTCACCTTCACCGGCACGGTGCAGCGCGCGGCGAGTGAGGAGAGCGCCGCGTTCAGGCCGCGGTCGGTGAGGACCGCGGGGTGGATGCCGCGGGCGAGGTCGCGCAGCTCCTGGAGGGCGACCTTCACCTCGCCGTGTGCCTCGTCCACCATGCGGGCCGCGGCCTCGGGGTCCTCGGTCAGCTTCTCCTTGGCGAGCCCCAGCCCC
This sequence comes from Streptomyces sp. NPDC003379, assembly GCF_053589195.1. NCBI lineage: Bacteria > Bacillati > Actinomycetota > Actinomycetes > Kitasatosporales > Streptomycetaceae > Streptomyces > Streptomyces sp. NPDC003379. The sequence continues at coordinate 151,887 of NZ_JBSFRK010000013.1, forward strand.
ATCGCCAGGGCGACCAGGCGGGCCTGCGCGCCGTCGTGCAGATCGCGCTCGATGCGCCGCAGATCCGCGGCGGCCGTGTCCACGACCACCCCCCGGTCGGACTCCAGTTCGGCGATACGCCGCTCCAGCTCGTCGGAGGGGCAGAGCAGCCCGCGCACCATCGCCCGGTCGACGTTGGTGAGGCCACGGACGACGAAGGGCAGCACCGGCCAGAGCACGAAGAGCCCGATGAGCGTGACCGCGAAGGTCAACACGCCCCACGGCAACCGGATGAACGCGTACAGCATCGTGCGCCACCCCACCGGGTCCTTCAGGCTCGACCAGAGCCAGCCGAAGAAGCCGTGCCCGCCGAGCACCGGCATCGGACTCGGCTCCTCCACCCGCACACCGAGCAGTTTCCTGGCCCGCGCCCGCTCGGCCCTGCCCAGCAGCCGCGCCCCGAGCAACGCCGCCGCCAGCAGCGGCAGACCGACGACCGTCACCGTCAGACCGACGCCGAGCGCCAGCGACACCACCGCGTAGACGAAGCCGACGACACCCACCGGCAGGTTCACCAGCAGCTGAGCGATCTCTTTCCAGGTGTGCCGGTCGTACGCGAATCGCGCGGGCGGCGGCCGGTCGTCGTACGAGGACCCGGGCGACATCCGGTCGTCGTGGGACGGCGCGGACGACACCCGGTCGTCGTACGACGGCGCGGGCGATGTCCGGTCGTCGTACGACGGCGCGGGCGATGTCCGGTCCTCGGGCGGGGGCATGGTGCTTGCGGTCATACGCGCCAGAGTGCCCGGCGCGCCGCCGTAACGCCATGAGGACCCCCGCCCGGACGGGCCGGGGGATAACCCCACCCCACCGGCCCGTCCACACCGATGCGTGACGCTCTGCTTACCGATCCTTTAGCAGGCCCTAGACTCCCGTGCGTACAGATCGAGGGGCTGACGTGAGTGAGGGGCTGACGTGCACGTGACGAACGTCGCGGCGAGCTACTACCAGTCGTACTCCGTCGTAGGGCTGCTCGCCCTCGTGGGCGTGCTGTTCGTCGCCGTCGCCTTCGGCGCGGGGCGGCTGCTGCGCCCGGTGGTGCCCACCCCCGAGAAACTCCTGACGTACGAGTGCGGCGTCGACCCCGTCGGCGAGGGCTGGGCGCACACCCAGGTCCGCTACTACGTCTACGCCTTCCTCTACGTGATCTTCGCCGTCGACTCGATCTTCCTCTTCCCCTGGGCGACGGTCTTCGCCGAGCCCGGCTACGGCGCGACGACGCTCGTGGAGATGTTCATCTTCCTCGGCTTCCTCGCCGTGGGCCTGCTGTACGCATACAAGAAGGGCGTCCTGACGTGGACGTGACCCCCGCCCCCGCCCCCGCTCCCGTGGACCTTCCGGAGCCGAAGAGGCTGGGCGTGCTCTCCCGCCTGGCCCCCGAGCCGATGAAGGTGGTCCTCAACTGGGGCCGCCGGTACTCCCTCTGGGTCTTCAACTTCGGCCTCGCCTGCTGCGCCATCGAGTTCATCGCCGCCTCCATGGCGCGCCACGACTTCATCCGGCTCGGCGTCATCCCGTTCGCGCCCGGCCCGCGCCAGGCCGACCTGATGGTCGTCTCCGGCACGGTCACGGACAAGATGGCGCCCGCCGTGAAGCGCCTGTACGAACAGATGCCCGAACCGAAGTACGTCATCTCCTTCGGCGCCTGCGCCAACTGCGGCGGCCCCTACTGGGACTCGTACTCCGTCACCAAGGGCGTCGACCAGATCATCCCGGTCGACGTGTACGTTCCCGGCTGCCCGCCCCGGCCCGAGGCGCTGCTCCAGGGCATCCTCAAACTCCAGGAGAAGATCGCCCGGGAGTCGCTGGGCGAGCGGTACGGAACCGGCACGCGGCCCTCCGCGGCGGCGCTTCGCAGCGGCCTCGTCCAGGCCCCGGCGTCCGCCCCCGAGGCCCAGGAAGGTGACCGGTGACCGGCTGGCTGCCGAGCCCCGTCGAGGAGCTCTTCGGCACGGAGGCGACGGCCGAGGAGGCGTACGACGTACTGACCGTCGACGTCCCCGCGGCCTCCTGGACCACCGCCCTGGAGACCGCCCGCACCACGCTCTCCTGCACCTACTTCGACTGGCTGAGCGCGGTCGACGAGCCCGGCACGGGGTTCCGCGTCGCCGCCCACGTCGTCGCGCTCTCTCCCGTACGACGCCTCCTCCTGCGTACGACCGTCGCGCACGACGCCCCGGTGCTGGCCTCCGCGGTCGGCGTCTACGCGGGTGCCGCCTGGCACGAGCGCGAGACGCACGAGATGTTCGGCGTGACGTTCGAGGGCCACCCCGGCCTCGCGCCGCTGCTGCTGCCCGAGAACTTCGAAGGCCACCCTCTCCGCAAGGACTTCATCCTCGCGGCCCGCGTCGCGAAGGCCTGGCCGGGCGCCAAGGAACCGGGAGAGTCCGAACACGGCGGCCCCAAGCGCCGCCAAATGCTCCCCCCCGGCGTACCCGACCCCAACGAATGGGGCCCCTTGAAGGGCCAGCTCCCCGCGACGCCGTCCCGCCCGACCCGTGGCGCGGGGCGCGCGGCGGGCGCGGCGGGTGCCGCTGGCGGGGCGGCGGGGGCTGCTCGGGGCGCGGCGGGTGCCGCTGGCCGTGCGGTGGGCGGTGAACGCCCGGCGCGGCGGTCCCGCTCGGTGAGCGAGGGCTCGGCGAGCCAGTCCGCGGGTGCGGCGAGCCAGTCTGCGGGGTTGGCGGGTGAGACCGCGGCTGCGGCGGGCCAGCCTGCGGGTGTGGTGGGCGAGACCGCGGCTGCGGCGGGCCAGGACAAGGCGGAGGGGCAGGGCCCCTCCGGGAAGCCGGTCGCCTCTGGTGAGCCGGTCGCCACCTCCGGAGAGCCGACCACGCCGTCCGTAGACCCGGTCGCCTCCGGAGAGGCGGCCACCCCCGTAGACCCGGTCGCCTCCGGAGAGGCGGCCACCTTCGTAGACCCGGTCGCCTCTGGTGAGCCGGTCGCCACCTCCGGAGAGCCGACCACGCCGTCCGCAGACCCGGCCACCTCCGTAGACCCGGTCGACCCCCGCGAGCCGGTCACCCCCGGGGAGCAGCCCGCCGAGGCTCAGCAACCGGTGACCCCTGCCCGCCCCCCGAGGCGCTCGCGCAGCGCCGGCCAGGGCTCGGTGTCCCAGCGCGAGGCGGCCCCGGCTATGGAGGGCGCGGAAGCCACGGGGGCCACACCGGAGGCAGAGCCGGAGCCCGCATCCGAGGCGGCACCGGCACCGGCACCCGAGGCCGCGCCTTCCGCGAACCCCGAGCCCAAGCGCCGCCCGGCCCCACGCAGCTCGGACGCCCCGTGGCACCACGCACGCCCGACGTTCGACGACACGGACCCCAAGCGGCCCGAGGTGGAGCCCGAGCAGTCAGCCCCCGCCGAACCCCCCAAGCCCCCCGAGCCCGAGACGAACCCCGCCCCCGCCAAGAACCCGGAGAACGGCGAACGCCCAGGAGGCAGTGAGTGAACGACGCCCTCGACGTCGCCCTGCGCCTCGTCATCGTCTTCGCGGTGTTCCTGGTCCTGCCCCTCGTGATCGGCCAGACCGAGCACAAGGTGATGGCCCATATGCAGGGCCGCCTCGGCCCCATGTACGCCGGCGGCTTCCACGGCTGGGCCCAACTCGTCGCCGACGGTGTCAAGTTCGCCCAGAAGGAAGACATCGTCCCGGCCGAGGCGGACCGCCGCGTCTTCCAGCTGGCCCCCGCGATCGCCCTCCTCCCGTACCTCCTCGTCCTCGTCGCGATCCCGATCGGCCCCGGCGAGGGCGCGGTCGGCGAGGTCGTCGACGCGGGCATCTTCTTCGTACTCGCGGTCATGGGCATCGGCGTACTCGGCTCGCTCATGGCGGGCTGGGCCAGCGCCAACAAGTTCTCCCTCCTCGGCGGCCTCCGCACCGCCGCCCAACTCCTCGCCTACGAACTGCCCATGCTGCTCGCCGCCGCCTCGGTCGCGATGGCGGCGGGCACGGTCTCGCTGCCCGGCATCGTCGACGCGTTCGAGTGGTGGTGGCTGCCCTGGCAGATCGTCGGCGCCCTCGTCTTCTTCGTCGCGGGCCTCGCCGAACTCCAGCGCCCGCCCTTCGACATGCCGGTCGCCGACTCCGAGATCATCTTCGGCGCCTACACCGAGTACACCGGTCTGCGCTTCGCCCTCTTCCTCCTCGCCGAGTACGCCGGAATCGTCGTCCTGTGCGGCCTGACCACCGTCCTCTTCCTGGGCGGCTGGCACGGCCCGTGGGGCGCCGACGGCCTGGGCTGGGTTTGGACCCTGCTCAAGACGGCCGTCCTCGCGTTCGTCGTGATCTGGCTGCGCGTCTCCTACCCCCGTCTCCGCGAGGACCAGCTCCAGAAGCTCGCCTGGACCACGCTCATTCCCCTCGCCCTCGCGCAGATCGCGCTCACCGGAATCGTGAAGGTGGCGATCAACTGATGCCTCCGATCCCAGGGTCAGGCCTCGCCAAGGGCCTCGCCGTCACCCTCCGCACGATGACGAAGAAGACCGTCACCGAGCAGTACCCCGAAGCCCAGCCCGAGCTGCCGCCCCGCACCCGAGGCGTCATCGGTCTGTTCGAGGAGAACTGCACGGTCTGCATGCTGTGCGCCCGCGAGTGCCCGGACTGGTGCATCTACATCGACTCCCACAAGGAGACGGTCCCGCCCGCCGCCCCCGGCGGCCGCGAGCGCAGCCGCAACGTCCTCGACCGCTTCGCCATCGACTTCGCCCTCTGCATGTACTGCGGCATCTGCATCGAGGTCTGCCCCTTCGACGCCCTCTTCTGGTCCCCGGAGTTCGAGTACGCCGAGACCGACATCCACGAACTCACCCACGAGCGCGACAAACTCCGCGAGTGGATGTGGACGGTCCCGGCCCCGCCCGCCCTGGACCCCGGCGCCGAGGAGCCGAAGGAACTCGCCGCCGCCCGCAAGGCCGCGGAGAAGCTGGCCGCCGCCGAGGCGACCGCGCCCGAGACGAAGGAGGGCGAGGCGTGACCTCCGCAGCAGCCACCGCGGCGACAGCCGCCAAGGCCGCCGAAACCCACGGCTTCCTCTCCCCGACCGGCGTCGAGATCGCCTTCCTCCTCGTCGGCCTCGTCACGCTCGGCGCGGCGGTCATCACCGTCACGACCAGGCAGCTGGTGCACGCCGCGCTCTGGCTGGTCGTGGCGCTCGGCGGCCTCGCCGTCGAGTACCTCCTGCTGACCGCGGAGTTCATCGCCTGGGTGCAGGTCCTCATCTACGTCGGTTCCGTCGTGGTCCTCCTCCTCTTCGGTCTCATGCTCACCAGGGCGCCCATCGGCCGCTCCCCGGACGCCGATTCCGGCAACCGCCCGGTCGCGCTCGCGGTGGCCCTCGTCGCCGCCGCCGCTCTGGTCTGGGTCGTCGTGGACGCCTTCCGCACCACGGTGATCGACCTGGAAGGCGCCGCCCAGGGCTCCACCGACGTGACCGGCTCGGTCCTCTTCCGGCACTGGGTGCTCCCCTTCGAGGCGCTCTCGGTCCTCCTCCTCGCCGCCCTCGTCGGCGCGATCGTCCTGTCCCGCAAGGCGGCCAAGGGCGCGACCGGCCCCGGCACGACGAACGGCGCGACCGGCCCCGAGACGACCAACGGCGCCACCGCCCCGGAGGGAGACCGCTGATGCACCTCCACCTCGCCTACCCGGCCGTCCTCGCCGCCCTCCTCTTCTGCGTCGGCCTCTACGGCGTACTCGCCCGGCGCAACGCGATCCTCGTCCTGATGTCCGTCGAGCTGATGCTCAACGCCGTCAACCTCAACCTCGTCGCCTTCGACGTCTGGCTCCGCGACTCCCTCCACGCCGGCCAGGCCCTGGCCCTCTTCACCATCGCCATCGCCGCCGCCGAGATCGGCATCGGCCTCGCGATCGTCCTGGCGGTCTACCGCAACCGCGGCACCTCCGCCGTCGACGACCTCCGCGACACCGCCGAACCCACTGCGGCAGACGAGACGCGGGAATCACAGGGGTCGCAGGAGACGCAGGAGTCACCGCAGTCAGCTCAGTCGCAGAAGGCCGAGGCCACCGCGTGACCACGACCACCCTCGCCGTCCTCGTCCCCCTCCTGCCGTTCCTGGGCGCGGCCGCGGGCCTGCTGCTCGGCCGCCGGACCCCCCAACTCGTACGCCCCCTCGCGGTCCTGCCCACGCTGACGGCCCTGCTCCTTGCCGTCCTCGTGGCCGTCCGCCAGGGCGGCGACCAGCCGGTCGACGCCGCCACCGAGCTCACCCCGACCGGGTCGGTCCCCATCGAACTCGCCCTGCACATCGACGGCTTCGCCGCCCTCGTCGCCGTCCTCGTCGGCGTCGTCGCCTCCTGCGTGCAGATCTACTCGACGGGCTACCTGCGCGAGGACCCGCGCTACCCCTCGTACGCCGCTCTCGTCTCCCTCTTCACCTCCGCGATGCTGCTCGTCGTCTACTCCGGCGACCTGATGGTGCTCCTGGTCGGCTGGGAGATCATGGGCATCTGCTCGTACTTCCTCGTCGGCCACTACTGGGAGACGCCCGAGGCGCGCGCCGCCTCCCTGAAGGCCTTCCTGGTCACCAAGCTCGGCGACGTCCCCTTCCTGATCGGCCTGTTCGCCCTCGCCACGGACACGGGCTCGTTCCGCATCACGACGATCCTCGCGACGGTCGCGGACGGCGGCCTCGACCACCCCACGCTGATCGCCCTGCTGCTCCTCGCGGGAGTGGCGGGCAAGTCCGCGCAGTTCCCGCTGCACACCTGGCTGCCCGACGCGATGGCGGGCCCCACGCCCGTCTCCGCGCTGATCCACGCCGCGACGATGGTCGCCGCCGGTGTCTACTTCGTGGCCCGGCTCCTCCCTGTCTTCGCCGCCTCCCACGCGGCCCTGGTCGTTCTCGCCGTCATGGCCGCCGTCACCATGGCCGGCTCGGCCCTCGCCGCGCTCGCCCAGGACGACATCAAGCGCGTCCTCGCGTACTCGACGATCGGCCAGCTCGGCTACATGACCGGCGCCCTCGCCGTCGGCGACCGCGGTGCCGCCGTCTTCCACCTCCTGTCACACGGCGCCTTCAAGGCGCTGCTGTTCCTCACCGCGGGCGTGATCATCCACGCCGCCGGCACCAACTCGCTGGCCGCCATGTCCCGCATGCGGGGCCTGCGCGACCGCATCCCGGACGCCTACTGGACGATGACCGTGGCGCTCCTCGCACTCGCCGCGATCCCGCCGTTCAGCGGCTTCTTCTCCAAGGAGGCCGTGCTCGGCGCCGCCGAGCACACGGCCACGGGCCACGCCGAGTCCGCGCCCACCACCGCGGGCTGGATCGTCCTCGTCGCCGGTCTGCTCACCGCCCTCCTCACCGCCGCGTACGCGACGCGTCTATGGCTGCTGGCCTTCCACTGCAGGGGAGCCGAGGTGCCCGACCACGGCAGGCAGCCCCTCGCCATGACGGCCGTGCTCTGGGTGCTTGCCGTCCCCTCCCTCGCCTTCGGTCTCGCCGTCGGTGTCCTGCCGGACTGGTTCGACGGCCACTCGCTCGCCCCGACGCTCACGACCTCCGTACTCGGCACGGGCCTCGCCCTCGTCGGCGTCCTCGTCACCTACGGCGCGTGGCGGCACACCGCGGCACTCGCCGCCCGCGTCCCGATGGGCGCGGTCGCGGTGAGCCCGGACGGTGACGGGGGACAGGTCGAGGCAGAGGCCATCGCCTCGCACGCCCCCGCATACGGAGACGTGGCCTCGGCCCACGACCCGGCCGACCCCGGCCGCCTGCTGCTCGGGCCCCTGCACCGCCACGCGGCCGTCGGCTTCCGCCTCGACGCCGTCTACGCCGCCGTGTTCGTCCGCCCGGTCCAGGCCGCCGCGCGCCTCGTCCGCTTCCTCGACCGCGAGGTCGTGGAGACGTACGTGCGGGGCGCGGGCACCGCACCCCGCTGGCTCGGCGCGGCCGTCCGGCGCGCGCAGACCGGCAACGTGCAGACCTATTTGAGCGCGCTGCTCGCAGGCACGGTCGTCCTGGCCGTCGCCGCCGTCCTCGTCGCCACCGCCGGAGCGTGAGCAGCCGTGATCGGTATCAGTGAGTCCGTGATGCAGTTTCTTCTGGTGTTGATCGTCGTCGGCCCGCTCATCGGCGCCGTGGCCGCTCTCCTGCCGGCCCCGCCCGGGCTGAAGGGAAAGTCGCCCAACCAGGCCGTGCTGCGCCACGGCGTGCTGGTGAGCGGCGTCATCCTGCTGGCCGCGATCGTCCTCGCGCTCGGCTTCGACCATCCCCAAGCTCTCGACTCCGCTCGAGCAGGGGAGACCCCATCCCAGCCGTCGAAGATGCAGGCCACGACCGATATCAGCTGGATCCCCGCACTCGACGTGCGCATCCACCTCGGCATCGACGGCATCTCGCTCCCCCTTCTGGTCCTGACCGCGCTGCTGACCTTCCTCTGCGCGCTCTACAGCTATTTCAAAATGCCCGCGGGCCCGTCCCCCAAGGCATTCGTCGCGCTGATCCTCGTACTCGAATCCGGCACCCTCGCGACCTTCGCCGTCCTCGATCTGCTGCTGTTCTTCCTGGCGTTCGAGATGGTGCTCATCCCGATGTACTTCCTCATCGCCCGCTGGGGCGGTGGTCAACGCACCCAAGCGGCCTGGAAGTTCATCCTCTACACGCTGCTCGGCTCCGTCGTGATGCTGCTGGGCCTCCTCCTCATCGGGCTCAAGTCCGGCACATTCGACATGGTGGCACTCGCCACTGACAACGGCCGGGGCCTGACCACATCCGTGCAGGTCATCGCCGTTGTGGCGATCGGGATCGGGCTCGCGGTCAAGACGCCGATGTGGCCGCTGCACAGCTGGCTGCCGGACGCCCACACCGCCGCGCCCACCGTCGGCTCGGTCCTGCTGGCCGGCGTGCTGCTGAAGATGGGTACGTACGGGTTCGTCCGCATCCTGCTGCCCATCGCCCCGGACGGAATGCGGGAGTTCGCGCCGTACCTCGCGGCCTTCGCGGTCGTCGGGATCATCTACGGCTCGCTCGCCTGCCTCGCGCTCGCCAAGCGGGGCGCGAAGGGCGACCTCAAGCGCCTCATCGCCTACTCGTCCGTCGGCCACATGGGCTTCGTGCTGCTCGGCATCGCGACGATGAGCCCGACCGGCGTGAACGGCGCGCTGTTCGCCAACATCGCGCACGGCCTCATCACCGGCCTGCTCTTCTTCCTCGTCGGCGCGCTCAAGGACCGCACCGGCACCACCGACCTCGACTCGCTCGCGCAGGAGTCCGGCGCCGCCCTCTACGGCAAGGCGCCGCGCCTCGGCGGCCTGCTCGCCTTCGGCGCCGTCGCCTCGCTCGGCCTGCCGGGCCTCGCCGGGTTCTGGGGCGAGATGCTGGCGCTGTTCGGCGCGTTCAAGCCCGCCGAGGGGCTGAGCCGCCCGGCGTTCCTCACCTTCATGGCGATCGGCGCCTTCGGCACCCTGCTCACCGCCGCCTACATGCTCATCGTCGTACGCAGAGTCTGCATGGGCCCGATGCCGCAGACCGCGCCGGCCGCCGAGCCCGCTCCCACTCCGCTCGCCGACGTCCACGGCTACGAACTCGCCGCATGGACCCCACTCGTCGCCCTCACCATCCTCGCCGGACTCTGGCCCGCGGCTCTCCTCGGCCTGACCGACCCGGCCGTGCAGAAGCTCCTCACTGGAGGCAAGTCGTGACCGTGGCCGCCGAAAGCGCCGCAAGCCTCGTCCAGTCCGTTGACTGGCTCGCGATCGCGCCGCCGACCATCGCGGCGGTCGTCGGCCTCGTCGTACTCGTGGCCGACCTCTTCGTGGGCGACGGCAAAAAGGCGCTCCTCGGCTGGATCTCCGTGGCGGGCCTGGCCGCGGCGGCGCTCGCCCTGCTGCCCCTCCTGGACGACGACCGCTCGACCTTCTGCCTGACCGGCGGCGGCACGCACGCGTGCAGCTACACCGCGGACCGCTTCACCCTGGTCATCCAACTCCTCGTCCTGGGTGGCGCTCTGCTGGCCGCCCTGCTCTCCATGACCACCCTGAAGGACGCGCAGGGGCCCAAGGGGCCCAAGGGGCCCGAAGGCTCCAAGGTCTCCGAGGTCTCCGAGATCTCCGAGGGCGAACTCCCCGCGGGCGAGTTCTGGTTCCTGCTGCTCTCCTCCGCGGCGGGCGCCGCCCTGCTGCCCGCCTCGCGCGACCTCGCGACGCTCATCGTCGCCCTGGAAGTCGCCTCCCTGCCCGCCTTCGCCCTCGTAGGCCTCAGGTACGGCGACAAGCGCTCCTCCGAAGCGGCCCTGAAGTTCTTCCTCTCCTCGGTCACCGCGACTGCCGTGAGCCTCATGGGCGTCAGCTTCGTGTACGCGGCGACCGGCACCCTGCACCTCACAGAGATCGCCACCAAACTCCAGGAGGTCGACGGGCAGCTGCACACGCTCGCCCAGACCGGCGTCGCCCTCACCCTCGTCGGCTTCGCCTTCAAGGTGGCCGCCGTGCCCTTCCACTTCTGGGTACCGGACACCTACGTAGGCGCGCCCCTGCCGGTCGCCGCGTACCTCTCCGTCGTCGGGAAGGCCGTCGGATTCACCGGGCTCATCCTTGTCACCGTCGTCGCCTTCCCCTCGTACGCGGACGTCTGGGGCCCGGTCCTCGCCGTCCTCGCCGCGCTCACCATGACGGCGGGCAACGTCGCAGCCCTGCGGCAGCAGTCCACGCGCGCGTACAGCGCGGTCCGCCTCCTCGCCTGGTCCTCGGTCGGCCAGGCCGGGTACCTCCTGGTGCCGATCGCCGCCGCCGGGTACGCGGACAACGAGGCCGGCGCCGAGAAGGCCATCGGCTCCACCGTCGCGTACGCCCTGATGTACGCGGTCGTGAACCTCGGAGCCTTCGCCGTGGCCGCGCTCGTCGGGCGCACCCAGCGCCTGAACCGCGTCAGCGACTACCGGGGCCTGTACGCGCGCAGCCCCCTGGCCGCCCTCGTGCTGGCCTTCTTCCTGCTCTGCCTCGCGGGCCTGCCACCGGGCATCATCGGACTCTTCGCCAAGGTCACCGTCTTCTCCGCCGCGGTGGACGCGGGCCTCGGCTGGCTCGCCGTGGTGATGGCCGTGAACGTGGTGATCGCGCTCTACTACTACCTCCAGTGGACCGCGCTCCTGTTCCGCGCCCCCGAGGGCGAGCCGGTCGAGCACCGTGTCCCGGCCCCTGTCACGGCGGCCATCGCGCTGACCGCGGTCCTCGGCGTCGCGCTCTCCGGAGCGCCGCAGCTCGTCCTGAGGTTCTCGGACACCGGCCTCTTCTGACCGCGGCCCCGGAGCCGTCACCCGCGCGGCCTACACCGCTCCTGAGCGCACAAGGGAACTAGTGCTCCCCGCCTGGCGTTGACCAGTACGGGAGGGTCCACTGAACAGTGGAAGCACCAGTCAACAGAGGGTTCCCCCACGCACCACCAGGAGGGCGTACCGTGCACCGCCGGCACAACGGGTTGAAGACCGCCGTACTCCTCGGGGGACTGTCCGCGCTCATCCTCGTGATCGGCAGTTTCTTCGGGCGTACGGGGCTGGTCGTCGCGCTCTTCGTGGCGCTCGGCACCAATGCGTACGCGTACTGGAACAGCGACAAGCTGGCCCTGCGTGCCATGCGCGCCCGCCCGGTGAGCGAATTCGAGGCACCCGCGCTGTACCGCATGGTCCGCGACCTCTCCACCCAGGCCCGCCAGCCCATGCCCCGCCTGTACATCTCGCCCACGGAGGCCCCGAACGCCTTCGCGACCGGCCGCAATCCGCGCAACGCGGCGGTGTGCTGCACCGACGGCATCCTGCGCCTCCTCGACGAGCGCGAGCTGCGCGGCGTCATCGGCCACGAGCTCAGCCACGTCTACAACCGCGACATCCTGATCTCCTCGGTCGCCGGAGCCCTGGCCTCCGTGATCATGTTCCTGGTGAACTTCGCCTGGCTGATCCCCGTGGGCCGGTCGAACGACAACGACGGCCCCGGCATCTTCGGAATGCTCTTGATCATGCTGCTCGGCCCGCTGGCGGCCTCCATCATCCAGCTGGCGATCAGCCGTTCCAGGGAGTACGAGGCCGACGCGTCCGGCGCACAGCTCACCGGCGACCCGCTCGCTCTCGCGAGCGCCCTGCGTAAACTCGAAGCCGGTACGAAGCAGTTGCCGCTACCGCCCGAGCCCCGCCTCGAGACGGCGAGCCACATGATGATCGCGAACCCCTTCCGTCCGGGGCAGGGCATGTCCAAGATGTTCTCCACACATCCGCCGATGGCGGAGCGCATCGCCCGACTCGAGCAGATGGCAGGTCGTCACCAGTGAAGACAATCCTCAACGTCATATGGCTCGTCCTCTGCGGCTTCTGGATGTTCCTGGCCTACTTGCTGGCGGGCGCGCTGCTCTGCGTCACGATCATCGGCATCCCGTTCGGCCTGGCGAGCTTCCGCATCGGCCGCTATGCCCTGTGGCCCTTCGGGTACACCACGGTCGAGCGCCGTGACGCGGGCGCGCCCTCCTGCCTGGGGAACGTCCTGTGGCTGGTCCTCGCGGGCTGGTGGCTCGCGATCGGCCACATCGTCACCGGCTTCCTCCTCTGCGTCACGATCATCGGCATCCCCCTGGGCGTCGCCAACTTCAAGCTGATCCCGGTCTCGCTGCTGCCGCTGGGCCGCGAGATCGTCCGCACGGACCAGCCGTTCACCGCGCGCTACTAGAACCGGCGCGCTCCGGTGCAGCTGCCGAGGTACGCGCTCGCCGCGTACGACCCCGAAGCGCCCGAGTACGACGACATCTGGGCGCTCTGCGCCGACGCCGAGCATCTCTTCGCCGATCAACTGCCGGGCCGGGCAGACGTCCCCGAGTGCTGTGACGGCCCGTCCGAGGCGCTCGCCGAACCGCCGGTGCGCCTGCTCGGCTGCTCGCCGCGCGGCGCCCTGCGGGACGCTCTGGAGGCCGGGAAGGGCGAGCTGGGGCACGGCAAGGTGCTGCGCCTGGGAGGGATGGGGCAGACCCTCCAGCACGCCATAGAGGGCGAGGTCGTCGCCTGGATCCCGTCCGCGCGCGGACGCGGCCTCGTCGACCTGGCCCTGGATCCGTGGACCGTACGGCCACCACGTGCCGCCGGAGAGGTCTGGGACGTGTGGGGGGACGGCCGCCCCAGCGAACCCAACCTCTGGGCGCGCCACGGCACGGAGGGCCGGACCCACTGGCTGGCCGTCGCCCGAGAGGCCGTGGGACGGCACCGTCCCGGTGCCGGGCCGGGAGCCACGTACCACCTCGACGGCCGCCACATCACCGACGAGCCGGCCTTCTACTGCGCGCTCGGAGAAGCGGTGAAGGGGCCCGGCGGGTACGTCGGGCGGGACCTGAGAACCCTCGCCGACGGCCTCGGCGCACTCCCGCCGCCTCTGACGCTCGTCTGGCACGACACGAACATCGCCCGGACCTGCCTGGGTGTCACACCGCGCACCGACATCCGCCCGCCGTCCTACGAGGAACTCCTCGGTTTCCTGGCACTGATGGGCGTCGAGACCGTGCAGGCCTGAGGGCGAGCAGGACAGCGGGTGAGCAGGGGAGCAGGGAGAGCGGGCGCGGGCGGAAGCGCTCGGGGCCGATTGTCAGTGCCGTGGTCCACCATGAACTCATGAACGTCACCGAGCAGTTGCTGGACCGGGTAGCGGCGGAGGCGCGCGCCACCCGCCCCTGGGGCTGGGACGTCCTGCCCGCCCCCGTGGACGTGGACACCCTGGCCCGGGCGGAGGCCGCCGTGGGCTTCCGTCTGCCGCCGCTGCTCGCCGCGCTCTACACCCGCATAGGAGACGGCGGGTTCGGCCCGGAGTACGGCTTGTTGCCGCTGCTCGAAGGCAATTCCTCCGGGGGCGAGCCGTCCGTCGTCGAGAAGTACCTCGGGATGCGCCATGGTGACGACTGGGGCTGGCCCGAAGGCGTGCTGCCGATATCCCACTGGGGCTGCGCGATGTACGCGTGCGTGGACTGCCGTACGGACGCCGCCCAGGTCCTGCTCTTCGAACCCAACGGCGGCGACCCGGAGCACGCCTGGTTCGTCGACTCTCCGAGCCTCACGGCGTGGCTCACCGCCTGGCTGGACGGCACGGGGTGGTACGAGGAGGACAACGACGGCTTGGAACTGCCGGCTTGGCCGGAACGCACGCGCGCGTGAGCCGCGCCTGATACGCGAGCTGCGCCTGATACGTGCCCGAAGGCGTCATCGGCGCAGCCAAGAGCGAGCCCCCGCCCGGTCAACGCCACGGCCACTGCCACCGCCACCGCCGCACCCTGTAAGCCACGACCCCCACCGCCAGCACCGCCCCGCCGGCCACCACCGATGACACCGGCAGCGCGAACGCCAGCACCACGCACCCGAGGCCGCCCACCGCGGGCACGGCACGCGCAGCGGGCGACGAACCGAGCGTCCACGCCGAGGCGTTGGCGATCGCGTAATACACGAGCACCCCGAAGGAGGAGAAGCCGATCGCCCCACGCACATCCGCCGTCGCGGCCGCCACCGCCACCACCGCGCCCACGACCAGCTCCGCGCGGTGCGGTACCCGAAAGCGCGGATGCACGGCCGCGAGCGCCTCCGGGAGATGCCTGTCCCGCGCCATGGCCAGCGTCGTCCGCGAGACGCCCAGGATCAACGCGAGCAGGGTGCCGAGCGCCGCCACCGCGGCCCCCGCCCGCACCACGGGAACGAGCCCCGGCTCACCGGCCGCCCGTACCGCGTCAGCCAGCGGTGCGGTCGCGCCGGCGAGCCCCGAAGGCCCAAGGACGGACAGCACGGCGACCGCTACGGCCGCGTACACGCACAGGGCGATGCCCAACGCCAGCGGGATCGCCCGCGGAATAGTGCGTGCCGGGTCGCGCACCTCCTCGCCGAGCGTCGCGATCCGCGCGTACCCGGCGAAGGCGAAGAACAGCAGCCCCGCGGCCTGAAGCACCCCGCCGACCCCGCCCGAGAGCCCCACGTCGAGCCGCCCGGCGTCGGCCGCCTCCGACCCGAGGCAGGCGACGACAGCCGCCGCCAGCACGGCGAGCACCACCGCCACGATCCCCCGCGTCAGCCACGCCGACTTCTGAACGCCCAGATAATTCACGCCGGTGAGCAGCACCACGGCCCCGACCGCCACCGCGTGCGCCTGCCCCGGCCAGACGTACGCCCCCACGGTCAGCGCCATCGCCGCACAGGACGCCGTCTTGCCGACGACGAACGCCCAGCCCGCCAGGTACCCCCAGAACTCCCCGAGCCGCTCCCGCCCGTAGACATAGGTCCCGCCCGACGCGGGATAGCGGGCGGCGAGCCGCGCCGACGCCGTCGCGTTGCAGTACGCGACCACGGCAGCGAGGCCGAGCCCGACGAGCATCCCCGAACCGGCGGCACCCGCCGCGGGACCGAGCGCCGCGAAGATCCCCGCCCCCACCATCGACCCCAGGCCGATCATCACCGCGTCGAAGACCCCGAGGGTGCGGCGGAGCGCCGGCTGCTGTGTCATGCGCCGCACCTTACGGATCTCCGCAACCGCGTCACTCCGTAGAGACGTCCTTCAGGACAACAGCGCACAAAAAGTTCACCGCGCGAGAGAAGCTCATCGCGCCAGAAAGGCCGGGTCACCGCATGGGCATCATCAGCTGGATCGTTCTGGGGCTGCTCGCCGGAGCCGCCGCCAAACTGCTGCTGCCCGGCCGCGACCCGGGCGGCTTCATCGGCACGACCGTCATCGGCATCGCGGGCGCGTTCATCGGCGGCTGGATCTCCGCCCGCTACCTCGACCGCCCGATCGTCAACCACTTCTACGACGGCGCCACCTGGGCGGCGGCCATCGGCGGCTCACTCGTCCTGCTCGTCGCCTACCGCGTCCTCTTCGGCCACTCACGACGCTGAGACAAGGGCGGGCACCCCGATGGGGGAGCCCGCCCTTCGGCGTCGCCTTGCTACGCGTAGCTCACGAGCTATCGGTAGCTCATGAACTATGAGTAGCTCGCGAACTACCGATAGTTCACGAACTGCAGCGCGAAGTCGAAGTCCTGCCCCTTGAGCAGCGCCTGCACGGCCTGCAGGTCGTCCCGGCTCTTCGAGCTGACGCGCAGCTCCTCGCCCTGGACCTGCGCCTTGACGCCCTTGGGGCCCTCATCGCGGATGATCTTGGCGACCTTCTTCGCGTTCTCCTGGGAGATGCCCTCCTCGATCGAGGCGAAGATCTTGTACTCCTTGCCGGACAGCTGCGGCTCGCCCGCGTCCAGCGCCTTCAGCGAGATGCCGCGCTTGACCAGCTTGGACTCGAAGACGTCGAGGATCGCCTTGACCCGCTCCTCGCCGCTCGCCTCCATCAGGATCTTCTCGCCGGACCACGAGATCGAGGCGCCCGTGCCCTTGAAGTCGTAGCGCTGCGAAATCTCCTTGGCGGCCTGGTTGAGGGCGTTGTCGACCTCCTGCCGCTCGACCTTCGAGACGATGTCGAAACTGGAGTCGGCCATGTCCTGTGGCTCCTTGTATCGGGGTGTGCGTACTCAGCGGATACGGCCGCCTGACGCTGGCCGCATCCGCAAAGCCTAGCCACCGTCCCCGCGCCGGGTGCCGATCAATCGGGTGGCGAAGCATCCCTGTGCATCAGGTATCGTTTACGTCGTTGCCACGGAGCACCGCGAAAGCGGGGCCAGGCAGCAAACCCGGCGGTGTGCCCGAGCGGCCAAAGGGAGCAGACTGTAAATCTGCCGGCTCAGCCTTCCCAGGTTCGAATCCTGGCGCCGCCACGCTGAGGGAAACCCCCTCTGATCTACGTTTACGCAGATCAGAGGGGGTTTCTTTTTGCCCTTCTCGCACCTTCTCGCACCTTCTTGCCCTCAGACCGCGCCAAGGCGCTGACGCACGATCTTCGTGGACCCCGGCAGGTGGGCGCTGCCCACGAGACTCACCCCTTCCGGCACGCGGAGAGTGAGCAGGGACCGCACCGACCCCAGCGAGCTGATGTCGATGCTGGGGCGGACCGTCTCGACGGTGAGCTCGCAGAGCTTGGGGAAGGTGTTCAGCCACTCCCAGCCGCTTCCCATGTCGACCTCCAGCCACAGATGGGTGAGGCATTGATGGGGGCACGTGGAGATGAACTCGGCGACGGTCAGTTCGCCTGCGAGTTTGATGCGGGATCGGCCGCCGAATCGGCGCAGCGCGCGTAGTTCCGGGAGGTTCGTCACCGGGAAGTAGAGGTCGTCCTCCGCGAGGCGCGCGATGACGTCCTCACCGTACAGATCGGTGTCGTACCTGCTCCACGCCTGTGCGAGTTCACTCCGAACGCGCAGGTCCGGGTGGTCGTGGTACTGGGAGCACGTCGATCGCGGCGTAGCTGGCGATGGGGGTGGCCGTGAGAACGGTGTAGTACGCCTCGTCGGCCACGGCCTGGTAGGCGGCTGCCTCCTCCTTGGCTCTGCGCTTCTCTTCGTCCGAGTCGAAGTGATCCGCGTGCCTCGGGCGAGGCGGCAGCTCGCGAGGGGGCGGCAGCAGGTCGAGTACGACGGGGCCGATCGCCGCCAGAGCACGTGCCTGTTCCGCCGAACGCGGTGGGATCAGGGCCGCGGCCCGCTCCTGCACCTCGACTCGCACTGCGGGATCGAGTTCGGTCGCGTGCTCCAGGCAGGCGGCCGCGAGCAGGTGCAGACGGTTCAAGCCCTGGCGTGAGGTGTCCTCGCGCCTGATGAGACCGGTGAGCAGGTACGTCCGCTCCGTGGGGCGTGCGTGGGCGACAGCCATCCTGATGACGTCCTCCCACTGGTCCGAGTGGGCGTTGGCGATGAGGAAGTCGAAATCAAGACCTTCGACCGCTGCTTTGGCCCCGAGGTAATCCTGGAAGGTCCGGTGGACGAAATCCATGGAATCGGAGCTCGGTTCGCGGAGCAGCCCACTGCGGACGAGCAGATGCTGGTAGACCTCTTCCGGTGTGCCCTGCTCAGCGACCTTAGGCATGGCCGGCAGGACCTGGCCCAGGAGTTCCACCGCGTCGGTGCGGTTCATTTCGGAACGGCCGTTGCGGATCATCCAGTAGGCCAGTTTCTGGATGAGCTGGATGTGCTCGGCTTCGCTGATGTGGAACGGTCCGGACTTGTAGACGCCCCGCTCGCGGTCTCTTCTGAAGAGCAGCATGGACAGGGCCGCGTCGTAGATCTCCTTGCGGCCTTCGGGGAGATACCCGCGCCTGTCCTGGTGCAGTGCGCAGATCAGACCGCACATCAGCGGATTGGAGGCAAGCCTGCTCAGGTCCTGTTTGGCCCGGACCATGCGGAGCAGTTCTTTGGCGTACTGGTCGCTGATACCGGCGGCCCTGTGCCAACGCCTGATGAATTCAGCGACGTTGTCCCGGTTCATGGGGGCGAGGTCCAGTTCGGCGAAGTCGTCGTCGATCAGCCAACGGTCGCGCACCGCTGAGGGCCTGGAGGTGACGAGCCAGCGATTGTCGGGGTAGGCGCTGAGAAGTTCCTGGAGCCAGCGGCGGGCGTCATTGCGGCCGTCCTCGGGGATCTCGTCGATGCCGTCGATCAGGATGAGTCCGCGCCCCGCCTGCAGCACCCTGTCGATCCACCCGGTCGGCTGGATGCCGGCGATGGGGCAGTCCACCGCGGTCAGGAACGCGTCGGGGGCGGGGAGGGGCGTGCCGCTCCGGGTCAGCGTGCGCAGTGGCAGCACAAAGGGCACAAGTCCGTAGAGGTAGAGGAGGTGTTCGTCGAGCGACTTCTTCGCGGTGGATACCGCCAGCCATTGCGCGAGGGTGGTTTTCCCCGAACCGGCCACGCCGCGCAGCAATACGCGGGTTCGGCCCGCGAGGACATGGTCGGCCGATACGAGGGACGGCACGGCGTTCACCGCGTCGCCTGTCACGTCCAGGCTGAGATACGCCACGTCGAGCCGCCAGCTCTCCGGTGCTTCGGACAGGTCGAGCCCGAAGATGCTCAACTTGCCGTGTTTCGCGGCGATGTAGTGCGAATATCTTTCCTCGAAAGGGCCGTCCGCAGGGGATGGTGACCGCGTGATCAGGGAGTCGATTCTCCGCGTCAACACCTCGATGCTGCGGCTCTGTTCGAGCAGTGTGCGTGGCACGAAAGTGGAACGCTGGGTGAAGAAGTTCAGGATGTGCAGGCACGCCGTATCCATCACGCTGGCGTGCAGGGTCACCGCGTCACTGGACAAGCCGTACGTGGCTGTCCTGTTCTGGGCCCGCAAGTGCTGGGAGAGCTGGAGATGTCCGAGGCGTACCGCCTGCACATCCTCCATTTCGAGCGTCCCCAGGGCGCGCAATGAATCAGCGACGGCGTTGACGACGGCTTGCTTCTCATAGGAGGGGAGCAGTTCCTCGACGCCGGTCGAGTGGGCGGCACGCTTGACCAACTCTTCCGCGATCTTGCGCAGGTCCTTGTCGGCAAGCGTTCGCTTCTCGCCCCGGAAGGAGATGAGCCGGGAGACACGGATGGGTCTGTCGACCAGATCGGCCCCGGCACCTTCCGGCAGGAAGAGCTTTCTGACGAGGGGGCCCACGATGCTCGACGCGAGACGAGCTCCGATCACGGCCGGTTCCATCGACCCTCCGAGGCGTGCATGTGGTGGCGAGGCGTGCGTGTGGCGAGGCGTGCGTGTGGCACGGGCAACAGCTGTTTTCGGGCCAGAGTAGGGCAGACGCTGTGAGGCGTTCCGACAACGCGGGAATCGCTCACGGCAGTTGAGGCGTCGGGCCGTGCACGGCCGGGTCTCCACGCGCCGCTACGCGCCCACGCGCCCCTACGCGTCACGGTTGAGGCGGGCGGCAGCGATGCGAGTGGGGGAGGGCCTTGTCGTACGCCTCTAGGCGCGTACGTCTTCGTAGCCCGTACGTCTTCGGGGCCCGTACGTCTTCGGGGACGCGGGGCTCAAAATAGAGCCATGTCGTCCCGTCGTAGAAACTGCCCGGAGTGCCGCCGCGAGATCGCTGTCGTCGGCGGACGGTTCGCCCGCCACGACCCGCCCGGCGCGCGCGCCACCGGCGACCTGGTCTCCTGCCCGGGGTCCCGCAGGCAGGCCCAGCTGGGCGCCGAGCAGCCCGCCCTGGACGGCTACACCGTCCCGGACCTGCCCGGCCAGCTCCCACTCTTCTGAAGAGCGAACTCAGTTCCCGGCAACCGACTTGACCGCCACCGACACCGGCACCGACCCGCTGACCAGCTCCAGCGTCAGACCGGCCGTCGCCGGCGTCTCCAGGAGCTCCGCGAGCACCGCGGCGACATCGTCACGCGGGACCGGACCCCGCCCGGTCGACGCCTCCAGGCGTACGAGTCCCGTGCCCGCGTCGTCCGTCAGCATCCCGGGACGCAGAATCGTCCAGTCCAGGGCGGCACGCGCGCGTACGTTCACGTCCGCCTCGCCCTTCGCCCGCAGATAGGCGTCGAAGACCTCGTCGCCCTGGTGCGCCGGATCGGCGCCCATCGACGACACGACGATGTACCGCCGCACTCCCGCCCGCTCCGCCGCGTCCGCGAAGAGCACGGCGGCTCCCCGGTCGACGGTGTTCTTGCGGCCGGCGTCGCTGCCCGGCCCCGCGCCCGCCGCGAAGACAGCGGCGTCGGCGCCGCGCAGATGCTCGGCGACCTGATCGACCGACGCCGACTCCAGGTCGCACAGCACTGGTTCGGCACCGGCCGCGCGCAGATCGGCTTCCTGCCCGGCGCTGCGGATCAGCCCGGCGACCTCGTCACCACGTGCGGCGAGCAGACGCTCCAGCCGCAGCGCGATCTGACCATGACCTCCAGCGATGACAATGCGCATGTTTCCGACCGTACGGCAGCGCGGACCCGTCCGCCGCGCACGGAGCGTGCGGATCACAGGGATCACGCGGATGCGGGCACGGACGGCCCCCACCGCCGGCCTCACCACACGCGTGGAAGCGGGCTCTCGCGGCTGAGCTGGTCGGTGACAAAGGCGAGCCCCACCACCCACGCGGAAGCGGGCTGATGCACGCGGCGCTCGACGAGCACGGAGACGAGCCCCACCACGCGCCGCGCGGGCGAAGCAGGCACGGACAGCCCACCGCGCGCGTGGAGGCCGCCTCAAGCAGCCCCATCCACCCGCCCACCCGCGCGTGGAGGCCGCGGGCTCGACGGCGACGGCATCGGCGCGCATCGCAGTCCCACCACGCGAGCGTGGAAGCCGCCTCCGACAGCCCCACCAGGCACGCATGGAGGCCGCCTCAGACAACCCCTCCCCGCGCGCGCGGAAGCCGCCTCAAACAACCCCTCCCCGCGTGTGGCCGCAGGCTCGGCGGCGATGACATCGGCGCACCGCAGCCCCTAACCGCGCGCATCTGGAGGCCGTCGATCGCCAACACCGTCGCGCGCCGCCTGGCCGAGCCCCTCCACACGCGCGTGGAGTGCCGCCTCAAAAAAGCCCCTCCCCGCGCGCGGGAAGCTGCCTCAACAGCCCCTCACCCACGCGCGCGTGGAAGCCGCCACAAACAGCCCTTCCCCCTCCCCGCGCGCGTAGCGCCGCAGCTCGCGCCTGATGTCGACCGGCACCGGGCCCCGCAGCCCCTCCACCCGGCCCCAACAACCCCCGTCCCTCCGCCCCTTCAGGGAGTCGCCTCGCCGCCCATGGGCCGCCCCGGCTCGTTCCCTGTGGCCCGGCCCTGGCGCGGCAGGTCCAGGGCCACGGCGGCAGCCGAGTCGCAGTACTCGCGCACCGCGCTGGTCCGCGCCACCACACGCCCCCGGTGCACCACGATCCGGCTGTACGCGAGCGACAGCGCCCCCGCGAGCCGATCGCCGCGCACCGCGAGCAGCTCGGCGGGGAAGCCCGCCTCCACCCGTACCTCGGGCAGCCCCATGGCCGCCCGCGCCGCGCCGCTCACCGCGCCGTAGGCGTCCTCGGGACGCAGCCCGCACCGCGAGGCCAGCAGGTACGCGGCCTCCAGCGGATCCCCGCGCCCCACGGGGTTCGACGCGTCCCGCATGGCCCCGCTGCCCGCCGCGACCCGCACCCCCGCCGACCGCAGCAGCCGCACCGGCGCCACCCCGCGCCGCTCCGCGCTCCCGCACCCGCCCTGCGGCAGGCAGACCACGGTCACCCCGGCCGCCGCCAACTGCTCGGCGGTGCGCGCGGACACGTCCCTGGGAAGGCGCCCGAGTCCGCCGCACGGGCCGATCGTCACCCCGGCCCGCAGCCCGGCCGCCATCGCCGCGAGCCGCCCGAGCCGCGCCGGGTCATCGCCGTCCGTATGCAGGTCGACGGGGCAGCCGTGCTCGGCGGCGAGCTCCAGAACCGCCTCCGTGTAACCGGCTGGATCGGGGTCGAGATCCGGACAACCGCCCACTACGGAGGCGCCCATTTTCACCGCGTCCCGCAGCATCGCGAGCCCGTCGGCGCCCGCGACGCCGGTCAGCAGCCGCGGCACGGCGACCGCCGCCAGATCGACCAGGCCCCGCAGCGAACGCCGCGCCTGGAGCACGGCCTCCATCGGGCCGAGCCCCTGGACGTCGCCGATCCGCACGTGCGAGCGCAGCGCCGTCGCGCCGTGCCCGAGTTGCAGCAGAGCCGCCTCGGTGGTCCTGCGCTGCACGTCGGGGACGTCGTACGAGACCGGGCCCGCCACGTCCGCCGAGAGCGCCGTGTCGCCGTGCGCGTGCGGCTCGGCGGCCGCCGGCAGCAGCAGGTAGCCGCCGAGGTCCACACGCGCCGTGTGCGTGGCCAGGCTGCCGGTCGTGCCGACCGCCTCGATGCGCCCGCCGCCGAGCCGGACGTCCACGGTCCTGCCGTCGGTGAGCCGGGCGCCGCAGAGCAGCAGGGCCCCGGAGTCGGCCGTGGGGTCGGGACCGGAGGAGCCGGAGGAGTGCGGCTGCTGCGGCTGGCTGTCGGGCATTGCGGTCCTGGGGTTCGGGGGCGGCTGCTTTCGTACGAGGCGGCAAGATCACGCAGCGTGTGCCGAGCCTAGGACGGCGAAAGGTCCGCTTCGAGGAGGAGCGCAATAGTCGTACCGGTGTGGTGCCACGGCACGAATGAGGCGTTCAGAGACGCCTGAGGCGGTTCTCGGGAGGGCCCCGGACGGCCCTGGCGA
The DNA here is from genome assembly GCF_053589195.1 of Streptomyces sp. NPDC003379. Classification (NCBI taxonomy): domain Bacteria; kingdom Bacillati; phylum Actinomycetota; class Actinomycetes; order Kitasatosporales; family Streptomycetaceae; genus Streptomyces; species Streptomyces sp. NPDC003379. Next base: position 174,953 of record NZ_JBSFRK010000013.1, read on the forward strand.
AACGGATTTGGGCGACGGCGACCAACCGTGTAATGTCTTCATCGCTCGCCCCAATAGCTCAGTCGGTAGAGCGTCTCCATGGTAAGGAGAAGGTCTGCGGTTCGATTCCGCATTGGGGCTCTGATGTTGAGTGATCCTCGCCTTCGGGCGAGGGGATCCGGCATCGCAGCGGTGTAGCTCAGTCGGTAGAGCAAGCGGCTCATAATCGCTGTGTCACCGGTTCAAGTCCGGTCACCGCTACTCATTGGTAGCCGATTGTGGGGTCGGTCCTTCGATCGGCTACTCTTGTATGCGTTCATCCGTCCATCCGTCCAAGGAGCACTCACGTGGCTGCCACCGACGTCCGCCCGAAGATCACGCTGGCCTGCGTGGAGTGCAAGGAGCGGAACTACATCACCAAGAAGAACCGGCGTAACGACCCGGACCGTCTTGAGATGAAGAAGCACTGCCCGCGCTGCAACTCGCACACTGCGCACCGCGAAACGCGCTGACACACAGGCTCGTACACGAGGCCGTCCCCGTTTGCTGGGGGCGGCCTCGTGTCGTTTTCACGTAACCAACCACAGGAGGTACCGAGTCCATGGCGCTCGACCAGTCCTTCGTGGGGCGGTCCTATCCGCCCACCGATCCTTATGAGGTCGGCCGGGAGAAGATCCGCGAGTTCGCCGAGGCGGTGGGGGACGCCAATCCCGCGTACACCGACGCGGAAGCCGCCAAGGCGCTCGGGCACTCCGATGTGATCGCCCCGCCGACTTTCGTGTTTGCGATCACTTTCAAAGCCGCGGGTCAGGTGATCCAGGACCCGCAGCTGGGACTCGACTACAACCGTGTCGTGCACGGCGACCAGAAATTCGCCTACACACGGCCGGTACGCGCGGGTGACCGGCTCACGGTCACCTCGACCATCGAGGCCATCAAGTCGCTCGCGGGCAACGACATCCTGGACATCCGCGGCGAGGTCCACGACGAGGCCGGCGAGCACGTCGTGACCGCCTGGACCAAGCTCGTCGCGCGTGTGGCGGAGACCGCGGCAGAGGGGGCCTGAGGCGATGACGGCGAAAATTTCCTACGACGACGTCGAGGTCGGCACCGAACTGCCGGCCCAGACCTTTCCGGTGACGCGCGCCACGCTCGTGCAGTACGCGGGTGCTTCGGGGGACTTCAACCCGATCCACTGGAACGAGAAGTTCGCGGTGGAGGTCGGCCTTCCCGACGTCATCGCGCACGGCATGTTCACCATGGCCGAGGCGATCCGCGTCGTGACCGACTGGGCGGGCGACCCGGGGGCGGTCGTCGAGTACGGCGTCCGCTTCACCAAGCCTGTCATCGTCCCCAACGACGACGAGGGCGCCACCATCGAGGTCAGCGCCAAGGTCGCGGCCAAGATGGACGACAACCGCGTCCGCGTCGACCTCCTCGCCAGGAGCGCGGGCCAGAAGGTCCTCGGCATGTCACGGGCGGTCGTGCAGCTGGCCTGACGGCCACCGGCCACCGGCCACCGGCCACCGGCCACCGGCCACCGGCCACCGGCCACCGGCCACCGGCCACCGGCCACCGGCCTCCGGCTTCCGGGCACAGGTAAGGGGCGCTCTCGATGAAGGGCGCCCCTTACGCGTGCCTGCTGTTGTCAGTCCTCCTACGCATACGGATAGCAGGCCCTTGACCGCTTAGTGATTGGCCACTAACTTAACCGCATGGTCAGGATGAGCGCAGAAGAGCGGCGCGAGAGCGTCATCCGCGCGGCGATGGTCGAGTTCGCCCGCGGTGGCTACAAGGGCACCTCCACCGAGGTGATCGCCAAGCGCGTCGGCGTCTCGCAGCCGTATCTCTTCCGCCTCTTCCCGAGCAAGGAGGCTGTTTTCCTCGCCGCGTCCCTGCGGTGCTGCCAGGCGGTCACCGAGGTCTTCCGGCAGGCGACCGAAGGGCTGGCGGCGGAGGAGGCCGTGCACGCCATGGGCCGGGCCTATCGAGCGCTCATCGCCGACGACCCGGACCTGCTGCTCATGCAGATGCAGATGTACGTCGCGGTGGCCTCCGCCGAGGCGTCCGGGGACCGGGAGTTCGGCGACGCGCTGCGGGCCGCCTGGATGGAGATGTACGACACGGTCAGGTTCGCCGTGGGGGCGGACGCCGACGAGACGACGACGTTCCTGGCGTACGGGATGCTGATCAACGTCCTGGTGTCGATGGGGTTCCGGCCCGACCACCGGGTGTGGAGCGGTTTCGACGACTCGGGGCAGCCCAAGCAGTGAACGCCGCGCGGGCGAGGGCGTCGAGGCGTGTGCGTCTCTTGGGCGCGTCTCTTCGTATCCACGAAAGTTAGTTATCAATAACTAACCATCCGGTCAATCACGTGAATCACATCAATCACGTCAATCACAGGGGGAAGCAATGCCACAGAAGACCGCGCGGGCCGGGGGAGCTGCCTGGGCCCTTGTCATCACCAGCGTCGCCGGGTACATGGCGGCTCTCGACAACCTCGTCGTCACGACCGCTCTGCCCTCCATCCGCGAGGACCTCGGCGGAGAGATGCACGACCTGGAGTGGACGGTGAGCGCCTACACCCTCACCTTCGCCGTGCTCCTGATGTTCGGCGCCGCTCTGGGTGATCGCTTCGGCCGCCGCAAGCTCTTCATCATCGGCCTCACGGTCTTCACCGGGGCGTCCGCCGCCGCGGCCCTCGCGCCCGGCATCGAGGCCCTGATCGCCGCCCGCGCGGTGCAGGGCGTCGGTGCCGCGATCATGATGCCGCTCACGCTGACCCTGCTGACGGCGGCTGTTCCCGAGGCCAAGCGCGGAATGGCGTACGGAATCTGGGGCGCCGTCAACGGCCTCGCGGTCGCCAGCGGCCCGCTCGTCGGCGGCAGCCTCACCGAGCACGTCTCCTGGCAGTGGATCTTCTGGCTGAACGTCCCGCTCGGCCTGGCCCTGCTGCCGCTCGCCCGCCTCCGTCTCGCCGAGTCGCACGGCTCCGGAGCGCGCCTCGACATCGCCGGCACCCTGCTCGCCAGCGGCGGCCTCTTCGGCATCGTGTACGCCCTGATCCGCGGGCCGCTCGACGGCTGGACCAGTGCCACCGTGCTCGGCGGCCTCATCGGGGGCGCCGCGCTGCTCGGCGGCTTTGTCCACCACGGGATACACAACAAGGCGCCCATGCTGCCGATGCGCCTCTTCCGTAGTCGTGCGTTCACCGGGATCAACGCGGCCAGCCTGCTGATGTTCCTCGGGATGTTCGGCTCGATCTTCCTGCTCAGCCAGTACATGCAGGAAGTCCTCCACTACTCGCCCACCGAGGCCGGACTGCGGATGCTGCCCTGGACCGGCATGCCGATGCTCGTCTCACCCCTCGCCGGCTATCTCTCCGACCGGATCGGCGGCCGACCGGTCGTCGCCACCGGGCTCTTCCTGCAGGCGGTCGGCCTCGGCTGGTACGCGGCCGTGGTGGCGCCCGACGCCACGTACGCCGTGCAGCTCCCGGCCCTGATCATCAGCGGCGTCGGGATGGCCCTGTACTTCGCCCCCGCCTCCAACCTGGTCATGTCCAGCGTCCGGCCGCACGAGCAGGGCATCGCGTCCGGCGCCAACAACGCGCTGCGCGAGGTGGGCGGCGCCCTCGGCATCGCCGTGATGTCCTCGATCTTCTCGGCCCAGGGCGGCTACACGACGCCGGGGAGCTTCGTGGACGGCCTGGAGCCCGCGCTGTGGGTGGGCGCCGCGATGGTGGGCCTCGCGGCGGTGGCCGCGCTGGTCATCCCCGGCCGCCGCGGCACCGACGCGCCCGGCCAGGAGGCCCGCAAGGCTCCTCAGGACGAGCTGTCCGCGGTCTGACCGCTGGCGCCCCTGCCCGAGGGAGCGGCCCCGCCGGGACCGGCGGGGCCGCTCTCGTACCCTTGAGCACGTGCAGGAACTCCACGATGCCCCCCTCGCCCCGCTGACCACCTTCCGTCTCGGTGGCCCCGCGACCCGACTGATCACCGCGACGACCGACGCCGAGGTGATCGCCGCCGTCCGAGAGGCCGACGACTCCGGGACCCCGCTGCTGCTCATCGGCGGCGGCTCGAACCTGGTCATCGGCGACAAGGGCTTCGAAGGGACCGCCCTGCGCATCGCCACCCAGGGCTACGAACTCGACGGCACGACGCTGGAGCTCGCGGCCGGTGAGATCTGGACGGACGCGGTCGCCCGCACCGTCGAGGCGGGCCTCGCGGGCATCGAGTGCCTCGCCGGGATCCCCGGCTCCGCGGGCGCGACGCCGATCCAGAACGTGGGGGCGTACGGCCAGGAGGTCTCGTCGACGATCACCGAGGTGATCGCGTACGACCGGAAGACGCGCGAGACGGTGACGATCCCGAACGCCGAGTGCGACTTCTCGTACCGCCACAGCCGCTTCAAGGGCGAGCCCGAGCGCTTCGTGGTCCTGCGCGTCCGCTTCGAGCTGGAGGACGCGCAGGGGATGAGCGCCCCCATCAAGTACCCCGAGACGGCGCGCACGCTCGGCGTCGAGGCGGGCGATCGGGTCCCGGCCGCGGTCGCCCGGGAGACCGTCCTGAAGCTCCGTGCCGGCAAGGGCATGGTGCTCGACCCCGAGGACCACGACAGCTGGTCGGCCGGGTCCTTCTTCACCAACCCGATCCTCACCGACGAGGAGTTCACGGCGTTCCACGCGCGCGTGGCGGACCGCCTCGGCCCGGACGTCGCCCCGCCCGCCTTCCCGACGGGCGACGGCCGCGTGAAGACCTCCGCCGCCTGGCTCATCGACAAGGCGGGCTTCACCAAGGGCTACGGAGAGGGCCGGGCCCGCATCTCCACCAAGCACACCCTGGCCCTCACCAACCGCGGCGGCGCGACGACCGAGGACCTCCTGGACCTCGCCCGCGAGGTCGTCGCCGGGGTGCGGGACGCCTTCGGGGTCACGCTGGTCAACGAGCCGGTGACGGTGGGCGTCAGCCTGTAGAGGCCGGTTCGCACGGACCCTAGTAGGCCACCCCCACGCCCTGGCCGATGAAGCGCCCGCTGCGCGGCGTGCCACCGAGGCGCTCCGCCGGGGGCCGACCGGAGCCGCGCTCACCAGGCCTGCGCGCAGCGCGCCTTCGCCTATGACGCCGTGATCGGCAAGCGGCCCCCGCAGCCCGTCGACGAGATCGCGGCCGCCCTCGCCCGCACGCTCCTCGCGGGGATCAGCCGCTGAGCCACGTGTCGACCCCGGACAGCAGCTTTTCCCGTACGTCCTCGGGGGCGGCCGCGCCGCGGATCGACTGGCGCGCCAGCTCGGCCAGTTCTGCGTCGTCGAAGCCGTGGTGCTCGCGCGCGATCTCGTACTGGGCCGCGAGGCGCGAGCCGAAGAGCAGCGGGTCGTCGGCGCCGAGCGCCATCGGCACCCCGGCGTCGAAGAGCGTCCGCAGCGGCACGTCCTGCGGCTTCTCGTAGACCCCCAGGGCGACGTTGGACGCCGGGCACACCTCGCACGTGACGCCGCGGTCCGCGAGCCTCTTCAGGAGCCGGGGGTCCTCGGCGGCCCGCACCCCGTGCCCGATCCGGGCCGCGTGCAGATCGTCCAGGCAGTCCCGCACCGAGGCGGGGCCGGTCAGCTCACCGCCGTGCGGCGCCGCCAGGAGCCCGCCGTCGCGCGCGATCGCGAAGGCCCGGTCGAAGTCGCGCGCCATGCCCCGCCGCTCGTCGTTGGAGAGCCCGAAGCCGACGATGCCCCGGTCCGCGTAGCGCACCGCGAGGCGGGCCAGCGTGCGGGCGTCCAGAGGGTGCTTCATGCGGTTCGCGGCGACCAGCACGCGCATGCCGAGGCCCGTCTCCCGCGAGGCGCTCTCCACCGCGTCCAGGATGACCTCCAGAGCGGGGATCAGACCGCCGAGCCGAGGCGCGTACGAGGTCGGGTCGACCTGGATCTCCAGCCACCCCGAGCCGTCCCGCAGATCCTCCTCCGCGGCCTCGCGCACCAGGCGCTGAATGTCCTCGGGCTCGCGCAGACAGGAGCGGGCCGCGTCGTAGAGCCGCTGGAAGCGGAACCACCCGCGCTCGTCGGTGGCGCGCAGCTTCGGCGGCTCGGCGCCGGTCAGCGCGTCCGGGAGCCGCACCCCGTACTTGTCGGCGAGTTCGAGCAGGGTGGTAGGCCGCATCGACCCGGTGAAGTGCAGGTGCAGATGGGCCTTGGGCAGCTCTCTTACGTCTCGTACGCGCTCCATTCCAGGATCTTGCCGTACGCACCTGGCGTCCCGGTAGCACCTTTCCCCCTTCGAGTCCTGCCCCGAACGAAGAAACGGGCCGCCTCCCCGGGGGGAGAGACGGCCCGCACGCGCGCGTGGAGCGCGGTTTCCCGCGGGAACCTCAGTCGCGGGCCTCCGCAAGCAGCTTCTGGAGCCGCGAGACGCCCTCGACGAGGTCCTCGTCACCGAGCGCGTACGAAAGGCGCAGATAGCCAGGCGTCCCGAAGGCCTCACCCGGGACCACCGCGACCTCGGCCTCCTCCAGGATCAGCGCCGCCAGCTCGACGGAGTCCCGCGGGCGCTTGCCGCGGATCTCCTTGCCGATCAGACCCTTCACCGAGGGGTACGCGTAGAAGGCGCCCTCGGGCTCGGGGCACAGGACGCCCTCGATGTCGTTGAGCATCCGCACGATGGTCTTGCGGCGCCGGTCGAAGGCCTCCCGCATCTTCTCCACGGCGACCAGGTCACCGGAGACGGCCGCGAGCGCGGCGGCCTGCGCGACGTTGGACACGTTGGACGTGGCGTGCGACTGCAGGTTCGTCGCCGCCTTCACGACGTCCTTCGGGCCGATGATCCAGCCGACCCGCCAGCCGGTCATCGCGTACGTCTTGGCGACGCCGTTGACGACGATGCACTTGTCGCGCAGCTCGGGGAGGATCGCGGGGAGCGAGGTGAACTTCGCCTCTCCGTAGACGAGGTGTTCGTAGATCTCGTCGGTCATGACCCACAGGCCGTGCTCGACGGCCCAGCGGCCGATCGCCTCGGCGTCGGCCTCGCTGTAGACGGCGCCCGTGGGGTTCGACGGGGAGACGAAGAGCACGACCTTCGTACGCTCCGTGCGGGCGGCCTCCAGCTGCTCCACGGAGACGCGGTAGCCGGTGGTCTCGTCGGCGACGACCTCGACCGGGACACCGCCGGCGAGACGGATCGACTCCGGGTACGTCGTCCAGTAGGGGGCCGGGACGATGACCTCGTCGCCCGGGTCGAGGATCGCGGCGAACGCTTCGTAGATGGCCTGCTTGCCGCCGTTGGTCACCAGGATCTGCGTGGCGTCCACCTCGTACCCGGAGTCGCGCAGCGTCTTCGTGGCGATCGCGGCCTTGAGCTCGGGAAGGCCGCCTGCCGGGGTGTAGCGGTGGAACTTCGGGTTCTTGCAGGCCTCGATGGCGGCGTCGACGATGTAGTCCGGAGTGGGGAAGTCGGGCTCACCCGCGCCGAAGCCGATCACCGGGCGCCCGGCGGCCTTGAGGGCCTTGGCCTTGGCGTCGACAGCGAGGGTCGCGGACTCGGAGATCGCGCCGATGCGCGCGGACACCCGGCGCTCGGTCGGAGAAGTTGCAGCGCTCATGACCCCATCGTTCCAGACCTGAAACGCCCCCGGCGCGCGGGTTTCCATGACCATCGGAACCCAATCTGTTCGACGGGGGGCCGCAGAGCACGTACACTCACTGCTCGTTGGCCCTCACCGGCCGCACCCTCTCGACGCACTCCGTGCACATGGGCGGATGCGGTAGGTTGGGGGAAATCAAAGGGTCGTAGCTCAATTGGTAGAGCACTGGTCTCCAAAACCAGCGGTTGGGGGTTCAAGTCCCTCCGGCCCTGCTACACACTCCTTCGCCAGGATGTGTGCGCATGTACGTACTGCAATGCACCGCCGTGCGGCTCAACCGGGCGCGGCACGGCCACGACCCGGAATCAGGTGAGGACGAGTGACGGACGCCGTGGGCTCCATCGACAAGCCTGATGCCCAGGACGAGGCGCCGGAGTCCCAGAAGAAGGCCCGCAAGGGCGGCAAGCGCGGCAAGAAGGGCCCCTTCGGCCGTCTCGCGCTCTTCTACCGCCAGATCGTCGCGGAACTCCGCAAGGTGGTCTGGCCGACTCGCAGTCAGCTCACGACTTACACCACCGTGGTGATTGTCTTCGTCGTCATCATGATCGGTCTTGTGACCGTGATTGACTATGGCTTCAGCCACGCTGTCAAGTACATCTTCGGCTGAGCCGATAGCGAAGGGCGCCGTACCCGGCGCCCCTATTCGCGTGTTCCACCCCTTGTATCCAGGAAGAAGCAGCCACCGTGTCTGACCCGAACCTGAACGACGCCATCGAGTCGGTCGAGTCCGTTGAGGACGAGCTCGACATCGTCGAGGCGGCGGACGCCGAGGAGCCGGATCAGGCCGAGGCCGCCGACGCCGCCGCGGGCGAGCCCGCCGAAGAGGCCGCCGTCCACCTGGAGGGCGACTCCGAGGCCGCCGACGAGGCCGAAGAGTCCGCAGAGGACGACGCCACCGACGCCGAAGCCGCCGACGAGGACAGTGCCGAGGACGAGACGTCCGCCGACGACGAGCCCGCCGCCGACGAAGAGTCCGCCGAGGACGAGCCCGTCGAGGAGGAGCCCGAGCCGGTCGACCCGATCGTCGCCCTGCGCGAAGAGCTCCGCACCCTGCCCGGCGAGTGGTACGTCATCCACACGTACGCCGGTTACGAGAACCGCGTGAAGACCAACCTCGAACAGCGCGCCGTCTCGCTCAACGTCGAGGACTTCATCTTCCAGGCCGAGGTGCCGCAGGAAGAGGTCGCCCAGATCAAGAACGGCGAGCGCAAGACGATCCGCCAGAACAAGCTCCCCGGCTACGTGCTGGTGCGCATGGACCTGACGAACGAGTCCTGGGGCGTCGTCCGCAACACCCCCGGCGTCACCGGCTTCGTGGGCAACGCCTACGACCCGTACCCGCTGACCCTGGACGAGATCGTCAAGATGCTCGCCCCCGAGGCCGAGGAGAAGGCAGCCCGCGAGGCCGCCGAGGCCGAGGGCAAGCCGGCTCCGGCCCGCAAGCTCGAGGTTCAGGTCCTGGACTTCGAGGTGGGCGACTCGGTCACCGTCACCGACGGCCCGTTCGCGACGCTGCAGGCGACGATCAACGAGATCAACGCCGACTCGAAGAAGGTCAAGGGCCTCGTCGAGATCTTCGGCCGCGAGACCCCGGTCGAGCTCAGCTTCGACCAGATCCAGAAGAACTAGCCGGTAGCCCTCGCGGCTGCCTCGGCTTCCTCTGGAACACACGCCTCCGATCAGGTCAGACGGGCTGCCAAAGCCGGTCTGACCTGCTCGGTTTTTAGCCGCACGACCATACCCGTTATCGTTGTGCGGTATGCCTCCATCCGGATGACCGGATGGCTGGCTGAAAACTCTCACTAGGACCCGGAGAGAGCAATGCCTCCCAAGAAGAAGAAGGTCACGGGGCTGATCAAGCTCCAGATCCAGGCTGGTGCCGCCAACCCGGCTCCGCCGGTCGGCCCCGCGCTGGGCCAGCACGGCGTCAACATCATGGAGTTCTGCAAGGCCTACAACGCCGCGACCGAGTCGCAGCGTGGCTGGGTGATCCCGGTGGAGATCACGGTCTACGAAGACCGTTCCTTCACCTTCATCACCAAGACGCCGCCGGCCGCCAAGATGATCCTCAAGGCCGCTGGTGTCGAGAAGGGCTCCGGCGAGCCCCACAAGACCAAGGTCGCGAAGGTCACCGAGGCGCAGATCCGCGAGATCGCGCAGACCAAGATGGAAGACCTCAACGCCAACGACCTGGACGCCGCGTCGAAGATCATCGCCGGCACCGCCCGCTCCATGGGCATCACGGTCGAGGGCTGAGACTCCTCCCTCGTCTGACCTTTCTCAGTGGTAGGGCCAAGCGCTGGCCCGCACCACGACTCCATACCTGAACACACCAGGAGCAGAAGTGAAGCGCAGCAAGACTCTCCGCGCTGCGGACGCCAAGATCGACCGGGAGAAGCTGTACGCCCCGCTCGAGGCCGTCCGTCTCGCCAAGGAGACCTCCGCGACCAAGTTCGACGGCACCGTCGAGGTCGCCATGCGTCTGGGCGTCGACCCGCGCAAGGCCGACCAGATGGTCCGTGGCACCGTGAACCTCCCGCACGGCACCGGCAAGACCGCCCGGGTCCTGGTCTTCGCGACCGGTGACCGTGCTGCGGCCGCGGAAGCCGCTGGGGCCGACATCGTCGGCGCCGACGAGCTGATCGACGAGGTCGCGAAGGGCCGCCTGGACTTCGACGCCGTCGTCGCCACCCCGGACCTCATGGGCAAGGTCGGCCGCCTCGGCCGCGTGCTCGGTCCGCGTGGTCTGATGCCGAACCCGAAGACCGGCACCGTGACCCCCGATGTCGTGAAGGCTGTCAACGACATCAAGGGCGGCAAGATCGAGTTCCGCGTCGACAAGCACTCGAACCTGCACTTCATCATCGGCAAGGTGTCCTTCGACGACACCAAGCTGGTGGAGAACTACGCCGCGGCCCTGGAGGAGATCCTCCGTCTGAAGCCGTCGGCCGCCAAGGGTCGCTACATCAGGAAGGCCGCCATCACGACCACGATGGGCCCCGGCGTTCCGCTCGACTCGAACCGCACCCGCAACCTCCTCGTCGAGGAGGACCCGGCCGGCGTCTGAAACTGACGGCAGCCGCGTCGCGCACGCGTTCTGTGGACGGGCCCCGCAACCTTTCGAGGTGCGGGGCCCGTCCTCTTTGTGTACGAGCCCGTACGAGCCCGTACGACTCTGTACGTGCCTTTCGAATACGCGTGTCAGAGGCCCGCGCTAGCGTGTGGACCTCGATGAAGCCAAGGGGTGGGACGAGATGAAGAGCACGACCATGCGCCGCACGGGTCTCTCGATCGCGGTGGCGGCCGCGCTGACGGGCCTGGCGGCCTGCGGTTCGGGTGACTCCGGCGACTCTTCCGGCAAGGCCGCGGGCGGGGCGAAGGACAAGGGCGGCATCAACGTCAGCCCGATCGCCGCGCTGCGCAGCGTCGAGACCAGCACGGACAGGGCCGACACCGCGCGCGTCGAGATGAAGACCGTCATGGGCTCGCGGATATCGACCGACATGAAAGGCGTCATGGGCTGGTCGGACGGCCTCACCGGCAATGTCCGGGCGACGATCACCGGCGGCTCCCAGGCCGAGCAGATGCGGCAGCTCGGGCAGACGGAGATCGACTACCGCTATCTGAAGAACGGCTTCTACGCGAACATGGGCGACAAGTTCGCGGCCCAGGCGGGTAGCGGCAAGCACTGGATCGAGTACGACTACGAGACGCTCGAGGAGCTGTCCGGCGCCGCCGGGACGGCCCTGAAGGACCAGGCGCAGAAGACCACGCCGAACCAGTCGGTGAAGATGCTGCTGGCCTCGGGCGACGTGAAGCGCGTGGGCAAGGAGGACGTCCGGGGGACCGAGACGACCCACTACCGCGGGACCGTCGACATCGCCGACTTCACCGGCAAGAACGCCGACCTGGACGAGCGGCAGATGACGGAACTGAAGCAGCAGTTCGAGCAGGCCGGACTGAGCACGGAGACCATCGACATCTGGGTCGACGGCGACGATCTGCTGGTCAAGAAGGTCGAGAAGGCGACCATGAAGGACGGGGCCTTCTCCCAGACCGCCCACTACAGCGACTACGGCACGCCGTTGTCCGTCGAGAAGCCGCCCGCCTCGGACACCGTCAGCGTCAAGGACCTGATGAACAAGCAGCCCGCGGCGTAACTCCAGAGCTGTGCGCCCCGCCTCTCGGGTACTCTCTGCAATCAGAAAATGTATCGATCATATGTTCCTAGGGGTGGGGTCATGGTTGTTGGTGTGATAGGCGGGGGCCGGCGACGTCAGCGGCTGGCGGGCGCCGTGTTCGCCACCGCGCTGCTCTGTACCGGTGCGGTGGCCTGCTCGGGATCGGACGACAAGTCCGACAAGGGGGTGGGGGGCTCGGGCGAGATCCAGTCCCGTTCGCAGGTGACCGAGGTCATCACGGCCGCGTACAAGAAGACCTCGGCCGCCAAGTCGGCCAAGGTCGAGATGACGATGTCCACGCCGCCCGGCAAGTCGGCCAAGGCGATGGGCGGCGCCGGTGAGATGAAGATGTCCGGCGTCATGGGCTGGGACCCGACCGTCATGGATATGACGATGAAGGGCTCCGCGCTCACGGAGGGTGACCCCGACGCCCCGAAGCAGATCCGGATGCTCTGGCGCGACAACGTGATGTACATGGACATGGGCGCGGCCGCGGCCAAGGACATGGACGGCAAGCGCTGGATGAAGATGGACCTGAACTCCATCGCCGAGCAGGCCGGCGACGAGAAAATGGCGCAGCAGATGACCGGCGGCCTGGACAGCATGAACCAGGACCCCGCACAGCAGCTCGCGATGCTCCTGGACTCGCCGAACCTGAAGCACCTGGGCTCCGCGAAGGTCGACGGCGCGCAGACCCAGCGCTACAAGGGCCGGCTCACCGTCAAGGAAATGATGGAGTCCAACAAGGGCCTCAAGGAGATGCTCGGCAAGAGCGAGCGCGAGCAGCTCTTCAAGAACATCGAGAAGTCGGGCATCAAGGGCTACGACACCGAGGTCTGGGTCAACGAGGACGACTACCCGGTCCGCATGGACATCGACATCAAGACCCCCGACGGCACGGTGAAGACCTCGCAGACCTTCTCCGACTACGGCACGGCCGCCAAGGTGACGCCTCCGCCGGCCGGGCAGACCTTCGACCTGATGGAGATGTTCAAGGAGATCGGGGAGCTCGGCAAGGACGGCTCCGGAGCGGGCTCCGACAGCGGCTTCTGACCGATTTGCTTGACGAGGACCCGTTCGCGTACTCTTCCGGAGAAGCCAAAGACCGCTGGTCGTTGCTGTGTTCTCAACTCAGAGGGTGCAGTGGCCGAAGGATCCGCTGAAACTGCGGACGACCCGCGTAGGTGAATGTGGAAGTGCTCCCGGACGGGATTCTGTCCGGTCGAGTCACGCCCCGTGCGCCTGCGCCGGGGCGTTCTGTTTTTCCCAGCCCCTTCTGAGCGGTCCTCATCACCCGGAAGGAGGCCGACGCTCTATGCCGACGCCCGACAAGGCTGCCGCGGTAGCCGAGCTCACGGACAAGTTCCGCAGCTCGAACGCCGCCGTGCTGACCGAGTACCGGGGTCTCACCGTGGCCCAGCTCAAGCAGCTGCGCCGTTCCCTCGGTGCGAACTCCGAGTACGCCGTGGTGAAGAACACGCTGACCAAGATCGCGGCCAACGAGGCCGGGATCGACACGCTGGACGACCTCTTCACGGGTCCGACGGCGGTTGCCTTCGTCACCGGTGACCCGGTGGAGTCGGCGAAGGGTCTTCGTGACTTCGCCAAGGACAACCCCAACCTCATCATCAAGGGCGGTGTCCTTGACGGTAAGGCGCTGTCCGCCGATGAGTTCAAGAAGCTTGCGGACCTCGAGTCCCGCGAGGTTCTGCTCGCCAAGCTGGCCGGTGCCATGAAGGGCAAGCAGACGCAGACTGCGCAGCTCTTCCAGGCTCTGCCGTCGAAGTTCGTCCGCACCGCGGAAGCGCTTCGTGCCAAGCAGGCCGAGCAGGGCGGTGCCGAGTAATTCGGCTCGCGCACTGATCGCCGCCCGTTAGGGCGGCGGTCGCAGCGGGCCCCATCTACGCCCGCCTTCATGTACACCCGGCACCAGCCGAAATAGTGGAAGGATCGCCCATCATGGCGAAGCTCAGCCAGGAAGACCTGCTTGCCCAGTTCGAGGAGCTCACCCTCCTTGAGCTCTCCGCGTTCGTGAAGGCGTTCGAGGAGAAGTTCGACGTCACCGCCGCTGCCGCGGTCGCCGCTGCCCCGGCCGGCCCGGGCGCCGTCGCCGAGGTCGCCGAGGAGCAGGACGAGTTCGACGTCATCCTCACCGGCGCCGGCGAGAAGAAGATCCAGGTCATCAAGGTCGTGCGTGAGCTGACCTCGCTGGGTCTCAAGGAGGCCAAGGACCTCGTCGACGGCACCCCGAAGCCGGTCCTCGAGAAGGTCGCCAAGGACGCCGCGGAGAAGGCTGCCGAGTCCCTCAAGGCTGCCGGCGCCTCCGTCGAGGTCAAGTGACCTCACGAGTCGTCCGACTCTCTTGACCGTACGTACGGCGGAAACGCTGTAACGCACGGGACGCCAAAGGCGATCACCCATGTGGGTGGTCGCCTTTCGGCGTTCCCGGCAGTCGCGCGAGGGCTGCCTTGCGATGTCGGTCACGGCGAGTATGGTGATCTTCGTTGTGCCTCGGGACAGCCCGTGACGGTGAGTGTCTCAGGGCGACGTCTGGGCAGGGGGGCCTTGACGAACCGCACGCAGCGCGCAATTCTCAGGACGCGTCGTCACAACGATCCGCATCCGAGGCATGGATCGGCGGCGAAGAGGGCAGTATCGATGTGCGTTGAGGACGTGGCTTGCAGCAGGGGTTGAGAACAACGAGGGTCTACCAGAACCCGCACTGGACATCAGTGGGCCAATTGGCTACACTGACCCTTTGCGCTGCCTGTTAGCTGCCTCCTGCCCGTCACCAGGGGCATGTCCATGCTTGAGCACTGCGGACTGAATCTTCCCTGACCAGGGAATTCTGTCCCCGTGTCCAGCTGGGACCGGTACGCGCGTAGTGAGTCCGAGCCCTCGGAAGGACCCCCTCTTGGCCGCCTCGCGCACTGCCTCGACCGCGAATACGAACAACGGCGCCAGCACCGCCCCGCTGCGCATTTCCTTTGCAAAGATCAAGGAGCCCCTCGAGGTTCCGAACCTTCTTGCGCTGCAGACCGAGAGCTTTGACTGGCTGCTCGGCAATGACGCGTGGAAGGCTCGTGTCGAGGCGGCTCTGGATAGCGGACAGGACGTCCCCACCAAGTCCGGTCTGGAGGAGATCTTCGAGGAGATCTCCCCGATCGAGGACTTCTCCGGGTCGATGTCCCTGACGTTCCGCGACCACCGTTTCGAGCCTCCCAAGAACTCGATCGACGAGTGCAAGGAGCGCGACTTCACGTTCGCCGCCCCGCTCTTCGTCACCGCCGAGTTCACCAACAACGAGACCGGCGAGATCAAGTCCCAGACGGTCTTCATGGGCGATTTCCCGCTCATGACCAACAAGGGCACCTTCGTCATCAACGGCACCGAGCGTGTCGTCGTGTCGCAGCTGGTCCGTTCGCCGGGCGTCTACTTCGATTCCTCGATCGACAAGACGTCCGACAAGGACATCTTCTCCGCCAAGATCATCCCGTCCCGGGGTGCCTGGCTGGAGATGGAAATTGACAAGCGCGACATGGTCGGTGTGCGCATCGACCGCAAGCGCAAGCAGTCGGTCACCGTTCTGCTCAAGGCTCTCGGTTGGACGACCGAGCGGATCCTTGAGGAGTTCGGCGAGTACGAGTCCATGCGCGCCACCCTGGAGAAGGACCACACCCAGGGCCAGGACGACGCGCTCCTCGACATCTACCGCAAGCTCCGTCCGGGCGAGCCGCCGACGCGCGAGGCTGCTCAGACGCTGCTTGAGAACCTCTACTTCAACCCCAAGCGCTACGACCTCGCGAAGGTCGGCCGCTACAAGGTCAACAAGAAGCTGGGTGCGGACGCTCCGCTCGACGCGGGCATCCTCACGGTCGAGGACATCATCGCCTCGATCAAGTACCTGGTGAAGCTGCACGCCGGTGAGGTCGAGACCGTCGCCGACAGCGGTACGTCGATCGTCGTCGAGACCGACGACATCGACCACTTCGGCAACCGTCGTCTGCGCAACGTCGGCGAGCTCATCCAGAACCAGGTCCGCACGGGTCTGGCTCGTATGGAGCGCGTCGTGCGTGAGCGCATGACGACCCAGGACGTCGAGGCGATCACGCCGCAGACCCTGATCAACATCCGGCCGGTCGTCGCCTCCATCAAGGAGTTCTTCGGCACCAGCCAGCTGTCGCAGTTCATGGACCAGAACAACCCGCTGTCGGGTCTCACCCACAAGCGCCGTCTGTCGGCGCTTGGCCCGGGTGGTCTCTCCCGTGAGCGGGCCGGCTTCGAGGTCCGTGACGTGCACCCGTCTCACTACGGCCGCATGTGCCCCATTGAGACGCCCGAAGGCCCGAACATCGGTCTGATCGGTTCGCTCGCCTCGTACGGCCGCGTCAACGCGTTCGGCTTCGTCGAGACGCCGTACCGCAAGGTCGTCGAGGGCCAGGTCACCGACGACGTCGACTACCTAACGGCCGACGAGGAGGACCGCTTCGTCATCGCGCAGGCCAACGCGCCGCTGACGGAGGACCTCCACTTCGCCGAGGCCCGCGTCCTGATCCGCCGCCGTGGCGGAGAGATCGACTACGTGCCCGGCACGGACGTCGACTACATGGACGTCTCGCCGCGCCAGATGGTGTCGGTCGCGACCGCCATGATCCCGTTCCTCGAGCACGACGACGCCAACCGTGCCCTCATGGGCGCGAACATGATGCGTCAGGCCGTGCCGCTGATCACCGCCGAGGCCCCCCTCGTCGGCACCGGCATGGAGTACCGCTGCGCGGTCGACGCCGGTGACGTGATCAAGGCCGAGAAGGCGGGTGTGGTCCAGGAGGTCTCCGCGGACTACGTCACCGTCACCAACGACGACGGCACGTACACCACGTACCGCATCGCCAAGTTCTCCCGGTCGAACCAGGGCACCTCCGTCAACCAGAAGGTTGTCGTCGACGAGGGCGCCCGCGTGATCGAGGGCCAGGTCCTGGCCGACGGTCCCGCGACCGAAGAGGGCGAGATGGCCCTCGGCAAGAACCTGCTCGTGGCGTTCATGCCCTGGGAAGGTCACAACTACGAGGACGCGATCATCCTGTCGCAGCGCCTCGTACAGGACGACGTCCTCTCCTCGATCCACATCGAGGAGCACGAGGTCGACGCCCGTGACACCAAGCTCGGCCCGGAGGAGATCACCCGGGACATCCCGAACGTCTCCGAGGAGGTCCTCGCCGACCTCGACGAGCGCGGCATCATCCGTATCGGTGCCGAGGTCGTCGCCGGCGACATCCTCGTCGGCAAGGTCACGCCCAAGGGTGAGACCGAGCTGACGCCGGAGGAGCGCCTGCTCCGTGCGATCTTCGGTGAGAAGGCGCGCGAGGTGCGCGACACCTCGCTGAAGGTGCCGCACGGCGAGATCGGCAAGGTCATCGGCGTCCGCGTCTTCGACCGTGAAGAGGGCGACGAGCTGCCGCCGGGCGTGAACCAGCTGGTTCGTGTCTACGTGGCGCAGAAGCGCAAGATCACGGACGGTGACAAGCTCGCCGGTCGTCACGGCAACAAGGGCGTCATCTCCAAGATCCTTCCGATCGAGGACATGCCCTTCCTTGAGGACGGCACGCCGGTCGACATCATCCTCAACCCGCTGGGTGTCCCGTCCCGAATGAACCCGGGTCAGGTCCTGGAGATCCACCTCGGCTGGCTCGCCAGCCGCGGCTGGGACGTCTCCGGCCTCGGTGAGGAGTGGGCCCAGCGCCTGCAGGCCATCGGTGCCGACAAGGTCGACCCCGGTACGAACGTCGCCACCCCCGTCTTCGACGGTGCGCGTGAGGACGAGCTGACGGGTCTGCTGGAGCACACGATTCCGAACCGCGACGGCGAGCGCATGGTGCTCCCGACCGGTAAGGCGCCGCTGTTCGACGGCCGCTCGGGTGAGCCCTTCCCGGAGCCGATCTCGGTCGGCTACATGTACATCCTCAAGCTGCACCACCTGGTCGACGACAAGCTGCACGCGCGTTCGACCGGTCCGTACTCCATGATCACCCAGCAGCCGCTGGGTGGTAAGGCCCAGTTCGGTGGCCAGCGCTTCGGTGAGATGGAGGTGTGGGCGCTGGAGGCATACGGCGCCGCGTACGCCCTCCAGGAGCTGCTGACGATCAAGTCCGACGACGTGACCGGCCGCGTGAAGGTCTACGAGGCCATCGTCAAGGGCGAGAACATCCCCGAGCCCGGCATCCCTGAGTCCTTCAAGGTGCTCATCAAGGAAATGCAGTCGCTCTGCCTCAACGTGGAGGTGCTGTCCTCGGACGGCATGTCCATCGAGATGCGCGACACCGACGAGGACGTCTTCCGCGCGGCGGAGGAGCTCGGCATCGACCTGTCCCGGCGCGAGCCGAGCAGCGTCGAAGAGGTCTGACGGGTCTGGCCGGGATCTCCTCGTGAGATCCCGGCCCTGCCCCGGACCCGTACAGACCATGATTGAGACTCGACCCCGAAAGAGGGATTGACGACAAAGTGCTCGACGTCAACTTCTTCGACGAGCTGCGGATCGGCCTTGCCACCGCGGACGACATCCGACAGTGGTCCCACGGCGAGGTCAAGAAGCCGGAGACCATCAACTACCGCACGCTCAAGCCCGAGAAGGACGGACTCTTCTGCGAGAAGATCTTCGGCCCGACCCGGGACTGGGAGTGCTACTGCGGTAAGTACAAGCGTGTCCGCTTCAAGGGCATCATCTGTGAGCGCTGTGGCGTAGAGGTCACGCGCGCCAAGGTGCGCCGTGAGCGGATGGGCCACATTGAGCTGGCCGCGCCTGTCACCCACATCTGGTACTTCAAGGGCGTCCCCTCGCGCCTTGGCTACCTGCTCGACCTCGCCCCGAAGGACCTCGAAAAGGTCATCTACTTCGCGGCGTACATGATCACGTTCGTGGACGAGGAGCGTCGTACTCGCGACCTGCCCTCCCTGGAGGCGCACGTCTCCGTGGAGCGTCAGCAGGTCGAGAACCGTCGCGACTCCGACCTCGAAGCCCGCGCCAAGAAGCTCGAGACCGACCTGGCCGAGCTCGAGGCCGAGGGTGCCAAGGCCGACGTACGCCGCAAGGTGCGCGAAGGTGCCGAGCGTGAGATGAAGCAGCTGCGTGACCGTGCGCAGCGCGAGATCGACCGTCTCGACGAGGTGTGGAACCGCTTCAAGAACCTCAAGGTCCAGGACCTCGAAGGTGACGAGCTGCTCTACCGCGAGCTGCGTGACCGCTTCGGCACGTACTTCGACGGCTCCATGGGTGCCGCTGCCCTGCAGAAGCGCCTGGAGTCCTTCGACCTGGACGAAGAGGCCGAGCGGCTTCGCGAGATCATCCGTACCGGCAAGGGCCAGAAGAAGACCCGTGCGCTCAAGCGCCTCAAGGTCGTCTCCGCGTTCCTGCAGACCAGCAACAGCCCCAAGGGCATGGTGCTCGACTGCGTGCCGGTCATCCCGCCGGACCTGCGTCCGATGGTGCAGCTGGACGGTGGCCGCTTCGCGACCTCCGACCTGAACGACCTGTACCGCCGCGTGATCAACCGCAACAACCGCCTGAAGCGGCTTCTCGACCTCGGCGCGCCCGAGATCATCGTGAACAACGAGAAGCGCATGCTCCAGGAGGCCGTCGACGCGCTCTTCGACAACGGCCGTCGTGGTCGCCCGGTCACGGGCCCCGGCAACCGTCCGCTGAAGTCGCTGTCCGACATGCTCAAGGGCAAGCAGGGTCGTTTCCGTCAGAACCTGCTCGGCAAGCGTGTGGACTACTCCGCGCGTTCCGTGATCGTCGTCGGTCCGCAGCTGAAGCTGCACCAGTGCGGTCTGCCGAAGGCCATGGCGCTGGAGCTCTTCAAGCCGTTCGTGATGAAGCGCCTGGTCGACCTGAACCACGCGCAGAACATCAAGAGCGCCAAGCGGATGGTCGAGCGCGGCCGCACGGTCGTGTACGACGTCCTCGAAGAGGTCATCGCCGAGCACCCGGTTCTGCTGAACCGTGCGCCCACGCTGCACCGCCTCGGCATCCAGGCCTTCGAGCCGCAGCTGGTCGAGGGCAAGGCCATCCAGATCCACCCGCTCGTCTGCACCGCGTTCAACGCGGACTTCGACGGTGACCAGATGGCCGTGCACCTGCCGCTCTCCGCGGAGGCGCAGGCCGAGGCCCGCATCCTGATGCTGTCCTCGAACAACATCCTGAAGCCGGCCGACGGCCGTCCGGTCACGATGCCGACCCAGGACATGGTCCTCGGTCTGTTCTTCCTGACCACCGACGGTGAGCTGCGTGACACCAAGGGCGAGGGCCGCGCGTTCGGCTCCACGGCCGAGGCGATCATGGCGTTCGACGCCGGTGAGCTCGCGCTCCAGTCGTCCGTCGACATCCGCTTCCCGGTGGGCACCATCCCGCCGCGTGGCTGGACGCCGCCGGTCGCCGAGGAGGGCGAGCAGGAGTACCAGCAGGGCGACAGCTTCCGGCTGCGTACGTCCCTGGGCCGCGCGCTCTTCAACGAGCTGCTGCCCGAGGACTACCCCTTCGTCGACTACTCGGTCGGCAAGAAGCAGCTCTCCGAGATCGTCAACGACCTCGCCGAGCGCTACCCCAAGGTCATCGTGGCGGCGACGCTCGACAACCTGAAGGCGGCGGGCTTCTACTGGGCGACCCGTTCCGGCGTCACCGTGGCCATCTCCGACGTCGTCGTGCCCGAGGCCAAGAAGGCCATCGTCAAGGGCTACGAGGAGCAGGACGAGAAGGTCCAGAAGCAGTACGAGCGCGGTCTGATCACCAAGGACGAGCGCACGCAGGAGCTCATCGCGATCTGGACCAAGGCGACCAACGAGGTTGCCGAGGCGATGAACGCGAACTTCCCCAAGACGAACCCCATCTTCATGATGGTTGACTCGGGTGCCCGAGGAAACATGATGCAGATGCGTCAGATCGCCGGTATGCGTGGTCTGGTGTCGAACGCGAAGAACGAGACCATCCCGCGTCCGATCAAGGCCTCGTTCCGTGAGGGCCTGACCGTTCTCGAGTACTTCATCTCCACGCACGGTGCCCGTAAGGGTCTGGCGGACACGGCTCTCCGTACCGCCGACTCCGGTTACCTCACCCGTCGTCTGGTCGACGTCTCCCAGGACGTCATCATTCGCGAGGAGGACTGTGGTACCGAGCGCGGTCTGAAGCTGAAGATCGCGGTCAAGGGCGAGGACGGTGTGCTCCGCAAGACGGAGAACGTCGAGACCTCGGTGTACGCCCGCATGCTGGCCGAGGACGTCGTCATCGACGGCAAGGTCATCGCGCCGGCCAACGTCGACCTCGGTGACGTCCTCATCGACGCCCTGGTCGCCAACGGCGTCGAGGAGGTCAAGACCCGCTCGGTCCTGACCTGTGAGTCCGCGGTCGGCACCTGTGCCTTCTGCTACGGCCGTTCGCTCGCCACCGGCAAGCTGGTCGACATCGGTGAGGCGGTCGGCATCATCGCCGCCCAGTCCATCGGTGAGCCCGGTACGCAGCTGACGATGCGTACCTTCCACACCGGTGGTGTGGCCGGTGACGACATCACCCAGGGTCTGCCCCGTGTCGTCGAGCTCTTCGAGGCTCGTACGCCCAAGGGTGTCGCCCCGATCTCGGAGGCGGCTGGCCGCATCCGTATCGAGGAGACCGAGAAGACCAAGAAGATCGTCGTCACGCCGGACGACGGCAGCGACGAGACTCCCTTCCCGATCTCGAAGCGTGCCAAGGTCCTCGTGCGTGAGGGTGACCACGTCGAGGTGGGCCAGAAGCTCACCTTCGGCGCCACCAACCCGCACGACGTGCTGCGGATCCTCGGTCAGCGCGCGGTCCAGGTCCACCTGGTCGGCGAAGTCCAGAAGGTCTACAACAGCCAGGGCGTGTCGATCCACGACAAGCACATCGAGATCATCATCCGGCAGATGCTGCGCCGCGTGACGATCATCGAGTCCGGCGACGCGGAGCTGCTGCCGGGCGAGCTCGTCGAGCGCTCGAAGTTCGAGACCGAGAACCGTCGCGTCGTGACGGAGGGTGGCCACCCGGCCTCCGGCCGTCCGCAGCTGATGGGTATCACCAAGGCCTCGCTGGCGACGGAATCCTGGCTGTCGGCCGCCTCCTTCCAGGAGACGACCCGAGTCCTGACGGATGCGGCGATCAACGCCAAGTCCGACAGCCTCATCGGCCTCAAGGAGAACGTCATCATCGGTAAGCTCATCCCGGCCGGTACGGGTCTGTCCCGCTACCGCAACATCCGGGTGGAGCCGACCGAGGAGGCCAAGGCAGCGATGTACTCGGCCGTCGGTTACGACGACATCGACTACTCGCCGTTCGGCACGGGCTCCGGCCAGGCTGTTCCGCTGGAGGACTACGACTACGGGCCGTACAACCAGTAAGGCTTACGTCTGTTGAAGGGCGGTCATCCCGAAAGGGGTGGCCGCCCTTCGGCGTTGTCGGCTGAACTGTTCCCGCTGGGCCTCGCATGACATGGGCCGCGCCCGTGGCACATGGCCGTCTTCACGGTCTTCTACGGGGCGTACGCGGTCGTCCCGTACGGCGGCGAGGGCAGGCCGTGGCTCGCGCTCTCCGTGGCCGCCTGGCTGCCCCTGGGCGTGCTGCTCTGAGGGGGCTCTGCCCGCCAGCCCAGTTCCTCGTCCGGAAAGAGCGTTCGCTCCGGCCCAGAGACCAGGCGGACGTGCAGCGGACGTGAAATTGATCAAGGCCTTTCTGCGGCGCTTCTGATTCGTCCAGATGCCCGGCGTGTCGGGCCCCACCGCATTTGTTTTGACCGAACCCGATGAGGTAGGTACGCTCAGACCTTGTGCCTGGGGTGTGCCTGGGCTCGTGCGCGTGTCTTCAGCCGCATCACGAGCCCGTCAACGGCCACCGTAATCCGTGCCCCTCCTTGCCTCACGGCGGGAGTCAGCAGGATTCGACACACCCGACCGCGTGGGTCGGCGACGTTTCAGGTTAGCTTTACTATTCGGCACACAGAAACCGGAGAAGTAGTGCCTACGATCCAGCAGCTGGTCCGGAAGGGCCGGCAGGACAAGGTCGAGAAGAACAAGACGCCCGCACTCGAGGGTTCGCCCCAGCGCCGCGGCGTCTGCACGCGTGTGTTCACGACCACCCCGAAGAAGCCGAACTCGGCCCTCCGTAAGGTCGCGCGTGTGCGTCTGACCTCCGGGATCGAGGTCACGGCCTACATTCCGGGTGAGGGACACAACCTGCAGGAGCACTCCATCGTGCTCGTGCGTGGTGGCCGTGTGAAGGACCTGCCTGGTGTTCGTTACAAGATCATCCGCGGTTCCCTCGACACCCAGGGTGTCAAGAACCGCAAGCAGGCCCGCAGCCGCTACGGCGCCAAGAAGGAGAAGTAAGAATGCCTCGTAAGGGCCCCGCCCCGAAGCGCCCGGTCATCATCGACCCGGTCTACGGTTCTCCTCTGGTGACCTCCCTCATCAACAAGGTGCTGCTGAACGGCAAGCGCTCCACCGCCGAGCGCATCGTGTACGGCGCCATGGAGGGCCTGAAGGAGAAGACCGGCAACGACCCGGTCATCACCCTCAAGCGCGCGCTCGAGAACATCAAGCCGACCCTCGAGGTCAAGTCCCGCCGTGTCGGTGGCGCGACCTACCAGGTCCCGATCGAGGTCAAGCCGGGCCGTGCGAACACGCTCGCCCTGCGCTGGCTGGTCGGTTACTCCCGCGCCCGTCGCGAGAAGACCATGACCGAGCGTCTGCTCAACGAGCTTCTCGACGCCTCCAACGGCCTCGGTGCCGCTGTGAAGAAGCGCGAGGACACCCACAAGATGGCCGAGTCCAACAAGGCCTTCGCGCACTACCGCTGGTAGTCGCTACCCACATCGAGACCGAGAGAAGACTGAGCCGATATGGCTACCACTTCACTTGACCTGGCCAAGGTGCGCAACATCGGCATCATGGCCCACATCGACGCGGGCAAGACGACCACCACCGAGCGGATCCTCTTCTACACCGGCGTCTCGTACAAGATCGGTGAGGTCCACGACGGCGCCGCCACGATGGACTGGATGGAGCAGGAGCAGGAGCGTGGCATCACGATCACCTCTGCTGCCACCACCTGTCACTGGCCGCTGAACGACGTCGACCACACCATCAACATCATCGACACCCCGGGCCACGTCGACTTCACGGTCGAGGTAGAGCGTTCGCTCCGTGTGCTCGACGGTGCCGTGACGGTGTTCGACGGCGTCGCCGGTGTTGAGCCCCAGTCCGAGACCGTGTGGCGTCAGGCGGACCGCTACGGCGTCCCGCGTATCTGCTTCGTCAACAAGCTCGACCGCACCGGTGCCGAGTTCCACCGCTGCGTCGACATGATCGTCGACCGCCTCGGTGCGACCCCGATCGTCATGCAGCTGCCCATCGGCGCAGAGGCTGACTTCAAGGGCGTCGTCGACCTCGTCACGATGAAGGCTTTCGTCTGGTCCGCCGAGACCGCGATGGGCGAGGCCTACGACATCGTCGACATCCCCGACACGCACACCGAGGCTGCCGAGGAGTACCGCGGCAAGCTGCTCGAGGCGGTCGCGGAGAACGACGAGCAGATGATGGAGCTGTACCTCGAGGGCCAGGAGCCCACCGAGGAGCAGCTGTACGCGGCGATCCGTCGCGTCACCATCGCGTCGGGCAAGGGCGGCGACACCACCGTCACCCCCGTGTTCTGCGGCACCGCGTTCAAGAACAAGGGCGTTCAGCCCCTGCTCGACGCGGTCGTGCGCTACCTGCCGTCTCCCCTGGACGTCGAGGCCATCGAGGGCCACGACGTCAAGGACCCGGAGCTGGTCGTCAAGCGCAAGCCGTCCGACGACGAGCCGCTGTCGGCCCTCGCGTTCAAGATCGCGAGCGACCCGCACCTCGGCAAGCTCACCTTCGTCCGGATCTACTCCGGTCGCCTGGAGGCCGGCACCGCGGTGCTGAACTCCGTCAAGGGCAAGAAGGAGCGCATCGGCAAGATCTACCGCATGCACGCGAACAAGCGTGAGGAGATCGCGTCGGTGGGCGCCGGTGACATCGTCGCCGTCATGGGCCTGAAGCAGACCACCACCGGTGAGACGCTGAGCGACGACAAGAACCCGGTGATCCTGGAGTCCATGGACTTCCCGGCGCCGGTCATCGAGGTCGCCATCGAGCCGAAGTCCAAGGGCGACCAGGAGAAGCTGGGTGTCGCCATCCAGCGCCTCTCGGAGGAGGACCCCTCCTTCCGCGTCCACTCGGACGAGGAGACCGGCCAGACCATCATCGGTGGTATGGGCGAGCTCCACCTCGAGGTGCTCGTCGACCGCATGAAGCGCGAGTTCCGCGTCGAGGCGAACGTCGGCAAGCCGCAGGTGGCGTACCGCGAGACGATCCGCAAGGCCGTCGAGCGCGTCGACTTCACCCACAAGAAGCAGACCGGTGGTACCGGTCAGTTCGCGAAGGTGCAGATCGCGATCGAGCCGATCGTGGACGGCGACGCTTCGTACGAGTTCGTGAACAAGGTCACCGGTGGCCGTATCCCGCGGGAGTACATCCCGTCGGTGGACGCCGGTGCGCAGGAGGCCATGCAGTTCGGCATCCTGGCGGGCTACGAGATGACGGGCGTCCGCGTCACGCTTCTCGACGGCGCCTACCACGAGGTCGACTCCTCGGAGCTCGCCTTCAAGATCGCCGGTTCGCAGGCCTTCAAGGAGGCCGCCCGCAAGGCCAGCCCCGTGCTGCTCGAGCCGATGATGGCCGTCGAGGTCACCACGCCCGAGGACTACATGGGCGATGTCATCGGTGACATCAACTCCCGCCGTGGCCAGATCCAGGCCATGGAGGAGCGCAGCGGCGCTCGCGTCGTGAAGGGCCTCGTGCCCCTCTCGGAGATGTTCGGCTACGTCGGAGACCTCCGCAGCAAGACGTCGGGTCGCGCAAGCTACTCAATGCAGTTCGACTCCTACGCCGAGGTTCCGCGGAACGTCGCCGAGGAGATCATCGCGAAGGCCAAGGGCGAGTAACTCACCCCAGTTCACGCTTTAGGCTTGACACCATCCGCCGGGGTCCGACCCCGTAAGGCAAGAATCCCGGCGGCTGGCTTCCCAGCAAAGATCACCTGGCGCCGATGAAGCAAGGCGTACAGAACCACTCCGCAGGAGGACCCAGTGGCGAAGGCAAAGTTCGAGCGGACTAAGCCGCACGTCAACATCGGCACCATCGGTCACATTGACCACGGTAAGACGACCCTCACGGCCGCCATTACCAAGGTGCTGCACGACGCGTTTCCCGACCTGAACGAGGCTTCGGCCTTCGACCAGATCGACAAGGCTCCCGAGGAGCGCCAGCGCGGTATCACGATCTCGATCGCGCACGTCGAGTACCAGACCGAGGCGCGTCACTACGCCCACGTCGACTGCCCCGGTCACGCGGACTACATCAAGAACATGATCACGGGTGCCGCGCAGATGGACGGCGCGATCCTCGTGGTTGCCGCCACCGACGGCCCGATGCCGCAGACCAAGGAGCACGTGCTCCTGGCCCGCCAGGTCGGCGTTCCGTACATCGTTGTCGCCCTGAACAAGGCCGACATGGTGGACGACGAGGAGATCCTGGAGCTCGTCGAGCTCGAGGTCCGTGAGCTCCTCTCCGAGTACGAGTTCCCGGGCGACGACCTTCCGGTCGTCAAGGTCTCGGCGCTCAAGGCGCTCGAGGGCGACAAGGAGTGGGGCCAGTCGGTCCTGAACCTGATGGCCGCCGTCGACGAGAACATCCCGCAGCCCGAGCGTGATGTCGACAAGCCGTTCCTGATGCCGATCGAGGACGTCTTCACGATCACCGGTCGTGGCACCGTCGTCACCGGTCGTATCGAGCGCGGTATCCTCAAGGTCAACGAGACCGTTGACATCGTGGGTATCAAGCAGGAGAAGACCACCACCACGGTCACCGGCATCGAGATGTTCCGCAAGCTGCTCGACGAGGGCCAGGCCGGTGAGAACGTCGGTCTGCTTCTCCGTGGCATCAAGCGCGAGGACGTCGAGCGCGGCCAGGTCATCATCAAGCCCGGTTCGGTCACGCCGCACACCGAGTTCGAGGCCCAGGCCTACATCCTGTCGAAGGACGAGGGTGGCCGTCACACCCCCTTCTTCAACAACTACCGCCCGCAGTTCTACTTCCGTACGACGGACGTGACCGGCGTCGTGACCCTCCCCGAGGGCACCGAGATGGTCATGCCGGGTGACAACACTGAGATGACCGTTGAGCTCATCCAGCCCGTCGCCATGGAAGAGGGCCTGAAGTTCGCCATCCGCGAGGGTGGCCGGACCGTCGGCGCCGGCCAGGTCACCAAGATCAACAAGTAAGCTTCCCGCTTGCTTGCGGATCGGGGAGACCCGGCGGATCGGGGAGACCCGGTCGCTCTGAACTGAGCGCATCGCAGTGCATGCAGTACTCGCAGTAACGGAAGGGCCCGTACGGCTTCGGTCGTGCGGGCCTTTTTGGCGTGCTTGCCGTCCGAGTGAGAGTAGATCCTCCGCCCTGGGCTCGTCCTGACCCCTTCGGCTGCTCACACATCCCGAACTTCGTCTCTGCCCGAAGGAGTCAGCCCGTGGCGACGTATTACGAGATCATAGGAACCGACCTTTCGAAGCTCACCACGGCCGCCGACGACTGGCATGCCATGGCCGAGGATTTCGCCGGGCTCGCCGACGGTTACGACAAGCAAGTGCACGGCATCCCGTCCGCGACACGTGGGTGGGGGTGAGCGCGAACACGGGTGCCGCGCGCTTCGGCGCCACCCTCCAGGAGTTCCGGGGTGTGCGCGAAGCGAGGCGAAGCCCGTCGCAAAACTGTTCCGAGACTCCCGGGCGGAGTTCACCAGGCCAGGGCCTCAAGCTGGCCCTTGCCGCCGTGATGAAGGACTCGAACCTTCAGGACGGCACGGTCAAGGGTTTCAACCGGGACGCGAAACCCAGCCCGTACCCGTCCCTGGAAGAGACGGCCAAAGCGCAGCACATCCCGAAAGGGGCGCATCACGAGTTCGTTTTACCAGTGGCGTGTGCCGGATGAGGGCCCTGGAGCTTTCGACTCGGAGAAGTCGACAGCCGTACCGTTCCCATACGTGACACCTGGTAGTCGAGGGAGACCTGTGGCTTGCCGCTCTCACCAGGGCTGACGGCGGAATGCGTCGAGCCCTTGTTCGCGCCAGGCGTCCTGGTTCTTCGGTGACATGGAGTGCTGTGAAGGCGCTGGCTGTCGGCCTCGTCCTCTCCGCGTGTTCCGTCCCGGACGCGGGTGACCGCCAGGTGACCGAAGGACGTGACTGGCACTGGGACCAGGAGGCAGGCGCGGTGGAATCTGCAGCCTTCATGAATGTGGCGGTGCCCAAGGGCGCTGCCGAGGTCAGAGGCGCCGTTCAGGTCAACCCGCAGGACAATGTCTACCTCCTCTCCTTCGTCACCAGCGAGAAGGACGCCGAGGGTGTCGCGGCAACCCTGCACTCTGAGGAGCCTCTCAGGGCGCGGCAGAACGACGCCGCGCCGAAGGGCGGGCTCTTCGAGCACCTGGGGCTGGCGGAGCCGCAGACCCTGAAGGGAACGCGCTGGGCAGGCGTATGCCCGCCGTGCGCGAACGACGACCGCCGCGAGAAGGTCCAGTGGATCGAGATCTTCGTCCAGACACTCGGGTCCGATCGGGCGCGGGTCTACTTGCAGGCGTTCTGAGACCTGCAGGAGGTCGGCCTGCGACACCCCGGGTTTGATCCTCGTCACCCACCGGGTACGATCTTCGCCCCGATTGGCCCCCGGCATGCCCCGTATGGCACACTGTTCAGGTTGCTCGGCTGAGTGCCGATGCTGTGCGCCTCCCGCCGGGAGGACTGGAAGCGAGTCCCACAGTACTCGTCGCCTCACCTGCCGTAAGGCAGCACTGTGGCGGACGTACGGGAATCTTTCGGGAAGTGCAGCACGGAGGCTTGGCCAGGCGCCCGGTGGGTTTCTTCCCCCGGACCCGCGGTCATCTGGGCCGCAGCCCCTAGCAGGGAAATCCTTCGGGAGATCTGTGTGAGCGGGACTGCGACACGCCCGACCGCGTGGGTCGGAGGAAGTAGAAAAAAGGGCCTTCCGGGGGTCAGAGCTTTCGAGACAAAGGACTACTAAGTAGCCATGGCGGGACAGAAGATCCGCATCCGGCTCAAGGCCTACGACCACGAGGTCATCGACTCTTCGGCGAAGAAGATCGTCGAGACGGTGACTCGCACTGGTGCGTCGGTCGCGGGCCCGGTGCCGCTGCCCACTGAGAAGAACGTGTACTGCGTCATCAAGTCGCCGCACAAGTACAAGGACTCGCGCGAGCACTTCGAGATGCGTACGCACAAGCGCCTGATCGACATCCTCGACCCGACGCCCAAGACCGTTGACTCGCTGATGCGCCTGGACCTTCCGGCCGGCGTTGACATCGAGATCAAGCTCTGAAGGGCGCGGAGAAGATGACCAAGCAGATCAAGGGCATCCTGGGCGAGAAGCTCGGCATGACCCAGGTCTGGGACGAGAACAACCGTGTCGTCCCGGTGACCGTGGTCAAGGCCGGGCCCTGCGTCGTTACCCAGGTCCGTACGAATGACAGCGACGGCTACGAGTCGGTCCAGATCGCCTTCGGCGAGATCGACCCGCGCAAGGTGAACAAGCCCCTCAAGGGCCACTTCGCCAAGGCCGACGTGACCCCCCGTCGCCACCTCGTCGAGATCCGTACCGCTGGTGCCAGCGAGTACACCCTCGGCCAGGAGCTGACTGCCGAGACGTTCGAGGCCGGTATCAAGGTCGACGTCACCGGCAAGAGCAAGGGCAAGGGCTTCGCCGGTGTGATGAAGCGTCACAACTTCCACGGCGGCAAGGCCTCCCACGGTGCCCACCGCGTGCACCGCAAGCCCGGTTCCATCGGTGGCTGTGCCACCCCCGGCCGTGTCTTCAAGGGCATGCGCATGGCGGGTCGCATGGGCAACGAGCGGGTCACCACCCAGAACCTGACCGTCCACGCCGTTGACGCGGAGAAGGGCCTGCTCCTCATCAAGGGCGCGGTCCCTGGTCCGAACGGCGGCCTCGTCCTGGTCCGTACCGCGGCCAAGGGGGCCTGAGGTAACCCATGAGCACCATTGACATCCTTTCGCCGGCAGGCGACAAGACCGGGACGGTCGAGCTCCCCGCGGAGATCTTCGACGTCGAGAAGATCAGCATCCCGCTGCTTCACCAGGTCGTCGTCGCGCAGCTGGCCGCGGCCCGTCAGGGCACGCACAAGACCAAGACCCGCGGCGAAGTCCGTGGTGGTGGGCGCAAGCCTTACCGCCAGAAGGGCACCGGCCGCGCGCGCCAGGGTTCGACCCGTGCGCCGCAGTTCGCCGGCGGTGGCGTCGTCCACGGCCCGCAGCCGCGCGACTACTCGCAGCGCACGCCCAAGAAGATGAAGGCTGCCGCTCTGCGTCACGCCCTCACCGACCGGGCGCGCAACTCCCGCATCCACGTCGTCTCCGGCGTGGTCGAGGGCGAGATCTCCACGAAGGCCGCCAAGAGCCTGCTCGGCAAGGTCAGCGAGCGCAAGAACGTGCTCCTGGTCGTCGAGCGCTCGGACGAGCTTTCGCTGCTCTCCGCCCGCAACCTGCCCCAGGTGCACATCCTGGAGCCGGGCCAGCTGAACACGTACGACGTGCTCGTCTCGGACGACGTGGTCTTCACCAAGGCCGCCTTCGAGTCCTTCGTGTCTGGCCCCAAGGCCGATGAGACCGAAGGGAGCGAAGCCTGATGGCTATCCGTCACCAGAGCATCGCGTCCAAGGCTGCGAAGGCCGCCAAGGCCGCGCGCGTCGCCAAGGCGAAGCGCATCGCGACCGAGGGCAAGATCGCTGTTGAGCCCACCCCGCTGAGCAAGTCCTTCTCGGACCCGCGCGACGTCCTCGTCAAGCCGGTCGTCTCCGAGAAGTCGTACGCGCTGCTCGACGAGGGCAAGTACACGTTCATCGTGGCCCCCGGCTCCAACAAGACCCAGATCAAGCAGGCCGTCGAGACGGTCTTCTCGGTCAAGGTCACCGGGGTCAACACGATCAACCGTCAGGGCAAGCGCAAGCGCACCAAGTCTGGTTTCGGCAAGCGTGCCGACACCAAGCGCGCGATTGTGACCCTTGCTGAGGGCGACCGTATCGACATCTTCGGCCAGGCCTCCTAACGGAGTGCCCTGGTCCGAATATCGGACGAGGACTGAGAAATGGGAATCCGCAAGTACAAGCCGACTACGCCGGGCCGTCGTGGCTCCAGCGTCGCCGACTTCGTCGAGGTAACGCGGTCCACGCCGGAGAAGTCGCTGGTTCGCCCGCTGCACAGCAAGGGCGGCCGTAACAACGCCGGTCGGATCACCGTTCGCCACCAGGGTGGCGGACACAAGCGCGCCTTCCGTGTGATCGACTTCCGTCGTCACGACAAGGACGGTGTGCCGGCCAAGGTCGCGCACATCGAGTACGACCCCAACCGCACCGCGCGCATCGCGCTGCTGCACTACGCGGACGGCGAGAAGCGCTACATCCTCGCCCCGCGCGGTACGCAGCAGGGTGACCGGATTGAGAACGGCCCCGGTGCCGACATCAAGCCCGGCAACAACATGGCGCTGCGCAACATCCCGGTGGGTACGACCATCCACGCCATCGAGCTTCGGCCCGGCGGCGGCGCGAAGTTCGCCCGCTCCGCGGGTGCCTCCGTGCAGCTGCTCGCGAAGGAAGGCGCCATGGCGCACCTTCGCATGCCGTCCGGTGAGATCCGCCTGGTCGACGTCCGCTGCCGCGCCACGATTGGCGAGGTCGGCAACGCCGAGCAGTCGAACATCAACTGGGGCAAGGCCGGCCGCATGCGCTGGAAGGGCGTTCGCCCGACCGTGCGTGGTGTCGTGATGAACCCGGTCGACCACCCGCACGGTGGTGGTGAAGGCAAGACCTCCGGTGGACGTCACCCGGTCTCGCCGTGGGGTCAGAAGGAGGGTCGTACTCGTGATCGCAACAAGGCGAGCAACAAGTACATCGTCCGTCGCCGCAAGTCGAACAAGAAGCGCTAGGAGCGGGTTTAGATGCCGCGCAGTCTCAAGAAGGGGCCCTTCGTCGACGACCACCTCGTAAAGAAGGTGGACGTCCAGAACGAAGCCGGTTCCAAGAACGTCATCAAGACCTGGTCCCGTCGCTCGATGATCATTCCCAGCATGCTGGGTCACACGATCGCGGTGCACAACGGCAAGACCCACATCCCGGTGTTCGTCACCGAGGCGATGGTCGGCCACAAGCTCGGCGAGTTCTCGCCGACTCGCACCTTCCGCGGCCACGTCAAGGACGACCGGAAGTCGAAGCGCCGCTAGCGCGGGGTGGAACGACTATGACTAACACCGAAGGGACAACCATGGAAGCCAGGGCCCAGGCGCGGTACATCCGCGTCACGCCCATGAAGGCCCGCCGCGTGGTGGACCTCATCCGTGGCATGGATGCCACGGAGGCTCAGGCGGTCCTGCGTTTCGCCCCGCAGGCCGCGAGCGTGCCGGTCGGCAAGGTGCTGGACAGCGCCATTGCCAACGCCGCGCACAACTACGACCACTCCGACGCCTCTTCGCTGGTCATCAGCGAGGCGTACGTGGATGAGGGCCCGACCCTGAAGCGGTTCCGTCCGCGTGCTCAGGGCCGTGCCTACCGGATCCGTAAGCGGACCAGCCACATCACCGTGGTCGTCAGCAGCAAGGAAGGAACCCGGTAATGGGCCAGAAGGTAAACCCGCACGGGTTCCGGCTCGGTATCACCACGGACTTCAAGTCCCGTTGGTACGCCGACAAGCTGTACAAGGACTACGTCAAGGAAGACGTCGCCATCCGCAGGATGATGACGTCCGGCATGGAGCGCGCCGGCATCTCGAAGGTTGAGATCGAGCGCACCCGTGACCGCGTGCGTGTGGACATCCACACCGCGCGTCCCGGCATCGTCATCGGCCGCCGTGGCGCCGAGGCCGACCGCATCCGCGGCGACCTCGAGAAGCTCACGGGCAAGCAGGTCCAGCTGAACATCCTCGAGGTCAAGAACCCCGAGGTCGACGCTCAGCTCGTGGCCCAGGCCGTGGCGGAGCAGCTGTCCTCCCGCGTCTCCTTCCGTCGCGCCATGCGTAAGAGCATGCAGTCGTCGATGAAGGCCGGCGCCAAGGGCATCAAGATCCAGTGTGGTGGCCGTCTCGGCGGCGCCGAGATGTCCCGGTCCGAGTTCTACCGCGAGGGTCGTGTGCCGCTGCACACGCTGCGCGCGAACGTGGACTACGGCTTCTTCGAGGCCAAGACGACCTTCGGTCGTATTGGCGTCAAGGTCTGGATCTACAAGGGCGACGTCAAGAACATCGCCGAGGTCCGCGCCGAGAACGCCGCGGCCCGTGCGGGTAACCGCCCGGCCCGTGGTGGTGGCGGCGGCGGCAACGACCGTCCGGCCCGTGGTGGCCGTGGTGGCGAGCGTGGCGGCCGCGGCCGCAAGCCGCAGCAGCAGTCCGCGCCGGCTGCCGAGGCCCCCAAGGCCGACGCTCCCGCCGCCGCTGCCGCTCCGGCTGAGAGCACCGGAACGGAGGCCTGACCGAAATGCTGATCCCCCGTAGGGTCAAGCACCGCAAGCAGCACCACCCGAAGCGCCGTGGTCAGGCCAAGGGCGGTACGACGGTTGCGTTCGGCGAGTACGGCATTCAGGCCCTCACGCCGGCGTACGTGACCAACCGCCAGATCGAGGCGGCCCGTATCGCGATGACCCGTCACATCAAGCGTGGCGGCAAGGTCTGGATCAACATCTACCCGGACCGCCCGCTGACCAAGAAGCCTGCCGAGACCCGCATGGGTTCCGGTAAGGGTTCGCCCGAGTGGTGGGTCGCGAACGTTCACCCGGGTCGGGTGATGTTCGAGCTGTCCTACCCGAACGAGAAGATTGCTCGTGAGGCGCTTACCCGCGCTGCTCACAAGCTTCCGATGAAGTGCCGTATCGTCCGGCGCGAGGCAGGTGAGTCGTGATGTCGGCCGGTACCAAGGCGTCCGAGCTGCGCGAGCTGGGTGACGAGGAGCTTCTCAACAAGCTTCGCGAAGCCAAGGAAGAGCTGTTCAATCTCCGCTTCCAGGCGGCGACGGGTCAGCTCGAGAACCACGGTCGGCTCAAGGCCGTCCGTAAGGACATCGCGCGGATCTACACCCTGATGCGTGAGCGCGAGCTGGGCATCGAGACGGTGGAGAGCGCCTGATGAGCGAGAACAACGTGACTGAGACCAACACTGACCGCGGATTCCGCAAGACCCGTGAGGGTCTGGTCGTCAGCGACAAGATGGACAAGACCGTCGTCGTCGCCGTCGAGGACCGTGTGAAGCACGCGCTGTACGGCAAGGTCATCCGCCGTACGAACAAGCTCAAGGCGCACGACGAGCAGAACGCTGCCGGCGTCGGCGACCGCGTCCTCCTGATGGAGACGCGTCCGCTGTCGGCGACCAAGCGCTGGCGCATCGTCGAGATCCTCGAGAAGGCCAAGTAATTCTCTGAGGCATCCCTCAGAGTTCGTTCCGCCAGGCTCGGCAGGGGCCCATCTCGTAAGAGAGAAGCCCCTGCCGGGAACCGGCAGACAATCAGGAGATAGACGTGATCCAGCAGGAGTCGCGACTTCGCGTCGCCGACAACACGGGTGCGAAGGAAATTCTCACCATTCGTGTTCTCGGTGGCTCGGGTCGCCGCTACGCGGGTATCGGTGACGTCATCGTCGCCACCGTCAAGGACGCGATCCCCGGTGGCAACGTGAAGAAGGGTGACGTCGTCAAGGCGGTCATCGTTCGCACCGTCAAGGAGCGCCGCCGTCCGGACGGCTCGTACATCCGCTTCGACGAGAACGCCGCCGTCATTCTGAAGAACGACGGCGACCCTCGCGGCACCCGTATCTTCGGCCCCGTCGGCCGTGAGCTGCGCGAGAAGAAGTTCATGAAGATCATCTCGCTCGCGCCGGAGGTGCTGTAAGCATGAAGATCAAGAAGGGCGACCTGGTCCAGGTCATCACCGGTAAGGACAAGGGCAAGCAGGGCAAGGTCATTGCCGCTTACCCGCGCGACGAGCGCGTCCTGGTCGAGGGTGTCAACCGGGTCAAGAAGCACACGAAGGCCGGCCCGACCGCCAGCGGCTCGCAGGCCGGCGGCATCGTGACCACCGAGGCCCCCGTCCACATCTCCAACGTCCAGCTGGTCGTGGAGAAGGACGGCAACAAGGTCGTCACGCGCGTCGGTTACCGCTTCGACGACGAGGGCAACAAGATCCGCGTTGCCAAGCGGACGGGTGAGGACATCTGATGACGACCACCACCACTCCGCGTCTCAAGACGAAGTACCGCGAGGAGATCGCGGCCAAGCTGCAGGAAGAGTTCTCGTACGAGAACGTCATGCAGACGCCGGGCCTCGTCAAGATCGTGGTCAACATGGGTGTCGGCGACGCCGCCCGTGACTCGAAGCTCATGGACGGTGCCGTCCGTGACCTGACCACGATCACCGGTCAGAAGCCGGCCATCACCAAGGCCCGGAAGTCCATCGCGCAGTTCAAGCTGCGCGAGGGTCAGCCGATCGGCTGCCACGTCACGCTCCGTGGCGACCGCATGTGGGAGTTCCTGGACCGCACCCTGTCGCTCGCGCTGCCGCGCATCCGCGACTTCCGTGGTCTGTCCCCCAAGCAGTTCGACGGCCGTGGCAACTACACCTTCGGTCTCACGGAGCAGGTCATGTTCCACGAGATCGACCAGGACAAGATCGACCGCGTCCGGGGTATGGACATCACCGTGGTCACCACGGCGACCAACGACGCTGAGGGCCGCGCCCTTCTCCGTCACCTCGGCTTCCCCTTCAAGGAGGCGTAAGCGAGATGGCGAAGAAGGCTCTGATTGCCAAGGCTGCTCGTAAGCCCAAGTTCGGTGTGCGTGCGTACACCCGCTGCCAGCGCTGCGGCCGCCCGCACTCCGTCTACCGCAAGTTCGGCCTGTGCCGCGTGTGCCTTCGTGAGATGGCCCACCGTGGCGAGCTGCCGGGCGTGACCAAGAGCTCCTGGTAGTCCTTTCCGGACTGCCTGGATCTCTCGGTAAGTAACGGGATGGCAGAGGCCCTCCTCCATATGGCTTAGGCTAGGAGGGTTGGGCGTCTGCCGCCCTGACCGACTTACTACGCCGTAGGTCCCCGCGCCGCACCCGTCCCGCCTCTGAGTGGGGAGAGGGATGGCGCAGATAGGAAACCCCGGCGAGAGAGGCCGAAGGCCAATTCATGACCATGACTGATCCGATCGCGGACATGCTGACTCGTCTGCGTAACGCGAACTCGGCGTACCACGACACAGTGGCTATGCCGCACAGCAAGATCAAGTCTCACATCGCGGAGATCCTCCAGCAGGAGGGCTTCATCACGGGCTGGAAGGTCGAGGACGCCGAGGTTGGCAAGAACCTCGTCCTCGAGCTGAAGTTCGGCCCGAACCGTGAGCGCTCCATCGCGGGCATCAAGCGGATCTCCAAGCCCGGTCTCCGGGTTTACGCGAAGTCCACCAACCTGCCGAAGGTGCTCGGCGGCCTGGGCGTGGCGATCATCTCCACGTCCCACGGTCTGCTCACCGGCCAGCAGGCAGGCAAGAAGGGCGTAGGTGGGGAAGTCCTCGCCTACGTCTGGTAGTCGGGAACGGAGGAATAGCTAATGTCGCGTATTGGCAAGCTCCCCATCACGGTTCCCGCCGGCGTGGACGTCACCATCGACGGCCGTACGGTCGCGGTGAAGGGCCCCAAGGGTTCCCTCTCGCACACCGTTGTCGCGCCGATCGAGATCGCTAAGGGCGAGGACGGCGTTCTGAACGTCACCCGCCCGAACGACGAGCGTCAGAACAAGGCCCTGCACGGCCTGTCCCGCACGCTGGTGGCGAACATGATCACCGGCGTGACCACGGGTTACGTGAAGAAGCTCGAAATCAGCGGTGTCGGTTACCGCGTCCTCGCGAAGGGCTCCAACCTGGAGTTCTCGCTGGGCTACAGCCACCCGATCCTGGTCGAGGCCCCCGAGGGCATCACCTTCAAGGTGGAGTCCGCGACCAAGCTTTCGGTCGAGGGCATCGACAAGCAGAAGGTCGGCGAGGTTGCGGCCAACATCCGCAAGCTGCGCAAGCCTGACCCGTACAAGGCCAAGGGCGTCAAGTACGAAGGCGAAGTCATCCGCCGCAAGGTCGGAAAGGCGGGTAAGTAAGCCATGGCATACGGTGTCAAGATTGCTAAGGGCGACGCTTACAAGCGTGCTGCCATCAAGCGTCGTCACATCCGCATCCGTAAGCACATCTCGGGTACGGCTGAGCGTCCGCGCCTGGTCGTGACGCGCTCCAACCGCCACATCGTGGCCCAGGTCATCGACGACATCAAGGGTCACACCCTTGCGTCGGCGTCGACCCTGGACACCACGATCCGCGGCGCCGAGGGCGACAAGTCGGCGCAGGCCAAGTCGGTCGGCGCCCTGGTCGCCGAGCGCGCCAAGGCTGCCGGTGTCGAGACTGTCGTGTTCGACCGTGGTGGTAACCAGTACGCCGGGCGCATCGCCGCCCTGGCGGACGCCGCCCGCGAAGCCGGACTCAAGTTCTGAGTCGGTTCCGTAGCTAGCGGAAACAGAGAGAGGTAATTCCAATGGCTGGACCCCAGCGCCGCGGTGGCGGTGCCGGTGGCGGCGAGCGGCGGGACCGGAAGGGTCGCGACGGTGGCAACGCCGCCGCCGAGAAGACCGCGTACGTTGAGCGCGTTGTCGCGATCAACCGCGTCGCCAAGGTTGTGAAGGGTGGTCGTCGCTTCAGCTTTACCGCGCTGGTCGTGGTAGGCGATGGTGACGGCACCGTGGGTGTCGGTTACGGCAAGGCCAAGGAGGTGCCGGCCGCCATCGCCAAGGGTGTTGAGGAGGCCAAGAAGCACTTCTTCAAGGTCCCCCGCATCCAGGGCACCATCCCGCACCCGATCACGGGCGAGAAGGCCGCGGGCGTCGTCCTGCTCAAGCCTGCTTCCCCCGGTACCGGCGTTATCGCCGGTGGCCCGGTGCGTGCCGTGCTCGAGTGCGCCGGCGTGCACGACATCCTGTCGAAGTCGCTCGGTTCGTCGAACGCGATCAACATCGTGCACGCGACCGTGGCGGCCCTCAAGGGTCTGCAGCGTCCCGAGGAGATCGCGGCCCGCCGTGGTCTGCCCCTCGAGGACGTCGCTCCCGCGGCTCTGCTGCGGGCGCGTGCCGGGGCTGGTGCTGCGTAATGGCACAGCTCAAGGTCACGCAGATCAAGTCGTACATCGGTAGCAAGCAGAACCACCGCGACACCCTGCGCTCCCTTGGTCTCAAGGGCATCAACACGCAGGTCGTCAAGGAGGACCGCCCCGAGTTCCGCGGAATGGTGCACACCGTCCGCCACCTCGTGACGGTTGAGGAGGTCGACTGACATGGCGGAGCAGAACCCGCTGAAGGTCCACAACCTCCGGCCCGCCCCGGGCGCCAAGACCGCCAAGACCCGTGTGGGTCGTGGTGAGGCGTCCAAGGGTAAGACCGCTGGTCGTGGTACCAAGGGCACCAAGGCCCGTTACCAGGTTCCGCAGCGCTTCGAGGGTGGCCAGATGCCCCTCCACATGCGCCTGCCGAAGCTCAAGGGCTTCCGGAACCCGTTCAAGACCGAGTTCCAGGTCGTGAACCTCGACAAGCTGAGCGCGCTGTACCCGGAGGGTGGCGAGGTCACCGTCGAGGGTCTCGTCGCCAAGGGTGCCGTTCGCAAGAACAGCCTTGTCAAGGTCCTCGGCCAGGGCGAGGTCACCGTGGCGCTGCAGGTGACGGTCGACGCCGTCTCCGGCTCCGCCAAGGAGAAGATCACCGCCGCGGGCGGTACCGTCACCGAGCTCGTCTGACTTTCTCGGACGTGTCGATGACATGAGCGATTCCCAGCCGGGGATGCCCCACAAAAGGGGCATCCCCGGTTGGTCGTTCCAAGGGGGGCACGGTCGCCGGTAAGGTGGCGTGCACTGTCTAAGCTCCGTGCGGTCTGCCCGCACGGTTTTGTTGACTGATACGTATTCGTCGATCCTCAAGACCACCACCTCTGGCGCACGCGCGCGGGGGTCGCAGGAGGCACCGTGCTCACCGCGTTCGCCCGGGCGTTCAAGACGCCCGACCTGCGCAAGAAGCTGCTCTTCACGCTCGGCATCATCGTGATCTACCGGCTGGGTACGCATGTGCCGATCCCCGGTGTCAATTACAAGAACGTCCAGACCTGCGTCGACAACGCCAGTCAGAACCAGGGTCTGTTCGGTCTCGTCAACATGATGAGCGGTGGCGCGCTGCTGCAGATCACGATCTTCGCGCTCGGCATCATGCCGTACATCACGGCGAGCATCATTCTGCAGCTGCTGACCGTGGTGATCCCGCGGCTCGAGGCCCTCAAGAAGGAGGGTCAGGCGGGCACGGCGAAGATCACGCAGTACACGCGCTATCTGACCATCGCGCTCGCGATCCTTCAGGGCACCGGCCTGGTGGCCACCGCTCGTACCGGCTCCCTCTTCCAGGGCTGCCCGGTCGCCAGCAAGATCGTGCCCGACCAGTCGATCTTCGTCACCATCACCATGGTCATCACGATGACCGCCGGTACGGCGTGTGTGATGTGGCTCGGTGAGCTGATCACCGACCGCGGCATCGGCAACGGCATGTCGATCCTGATGTTCATCTCGATCGCCGCGACCTTCCCGGCCGCCCTGTGGGCGATCAAGGAGCAGGGCTCGCTCGCCGACGGCTGGATCGAGTTCGGCACCGTCATCGCGGTGGGTCTCGTCATGGTCGGCCTGGTGGTCTTCGTCGAGCAGGCGCAGCGGCGCATTCCCGTCCAGTACGCGAAGCGCATGATCGGCCGCAGGTCCTACGGCGGTACGTCGACGTACATTCCGCTGAAGGTCAATCAGGCGGGCATCATCCCTGTGATCTTCGCCTCTTCGCTGCTCTACATTCCGGCGCTGGTTGCCCAGTTCGCGGGCGGCAACTCGGGATGGAAGCAGTGGATCGACGCAAACCTGACCAAGGGTGACCACCCGATTTACATCACCACGTACTTCGTGCTGATCGTCTTCTTCGCCTTCTTCTACGTCGCGATCTCCTTCAACCCCGAGGAAGTCGCCGACAACATGAAGAAGTATGGTGGCTTCATCCCGGGCATCCGGGCTGGCCGTCCGACCGCTGAGTACCTGAGTTACGTACTCAACCGGATCACCTGGCCGGGTTCGCTGTATCTGGGTCTGATCGCTCTTGTGCCGACGATGGCGTTGGTGGGCTTCGGGGCAAACCAGAACTTCCCCTTCGGCGGGACGAGCATCCTCATCATCGTGGGTGTGGGTCTGGAAACCGTGAAGCAGATTGAGAGCCAGCTCCAGCAGCGCAATTACGAAGGGTTCCTCCGCTGATGCGAATCGTCCTCGTCGGGCCGCCCGGTGCGGGCAAGGGAACGCAGGCCGCGTTCCTCGCCCAGAACTTGTCGATCCCGCACATCTCCACGGGCGACCTCTTCCGTGCCAACATCAGCCAGGGCACGGAGCTGGGCAAGCAGGCGAAGTCGTACATGGACGCCGGGAACCTCGTTCCCGACGAGGTGACGATCGGCATGGCGAAGGACCGCATGGCGCAGCCGGACGCCGAGAACGGCTTCCTGCTCGACGGGTTCCCGCGCAACGTGTCGCAGGCGCAGGCGCTGGACGTGGCGCTCAAGGCCGATGACGTGAAGCTCGACGCCGTCCTGGACCTGGAGGTCCCCGAGGACGAGGTCGTCAAGCGGATCGCCGGCCGGCGCATCTGCCGCAAGGACTCCAGCCACGTCTTCCACGTGACGTACTCCCAGCCGAAGCAGGAAGGCGTCTGTGACGTCTGCGGCGGCGAGCTGTACCAGCGCGAGGACGACAGCGAGGGCACCGTCCGCAAGCGCCTCGAGGTCTACCACACGCAGACCGAGCCGATCATCGACTACTACCGGACCCAGGGTCTGGTCGTCACGATCTCGGCGCTCGGCAAGGTGGACGAGGTCACCAAGCGTGCGATGGAAGCCCTGAAGGGCGACAAGTAGTCAGTACGCTGTTTCGGCCGCGGTGCCCGTGAGGGGACCGCGGCCGTACTGTTGTCTACGTACCCGGTTCGTGTGTACGTAGCCGGTTGTTGACGGATGACGGATGACGGAGAGCGGAAGCCCCATGGTGCAGATCAAGACCCCCGAGCAGATCGCGAAGATGCGTGAGGCGGGCCTTGTCGTCGCCGCCATCCACGCGGCGACCCGTGAGGCCGCGGTGCCCGGGGCCACCACCAAGGACCTGGACGACGTCGCCCGCAAGGTGATCGCCGAGCACGGTGCGAAGTCCAACTTCCTCGGCTACGGCGGCTTCCCCGCGACGATCTGCACGTCCGTCAACGAGGTCGTCGTGCACGGCATCCCCGACGACAAGACCGTCCTCAAGGACGGCGACATCATCTCCATCGACGCGGGCGCGATCATCGACGGGTGGCACGGTGACGCGGCGTACACCGCGTTCGTGGGCACCGGTCACGCTCCGGAGCTCGTCGAGCTCTCCCGCGTGACCGAGGAGTCGATGTGGGCCGGCCTCGCGGCCATGAAGCTGGGCAACCGGCTCGTCGACATCTCCCGCGCCATCGAGACGTACATCCGCCGCCAGCCGAAGCCGGGCGGCGGCAAGTACGGGATCGTCGAGGACTACGGCGGCCACGGCATCGGCACCGAGATGCACATGGACCCGCACCTTCTGAACTACGTCGAGCGCCGCCGAGGCAAGGGCCCCAAGCTGGTCCCCGGCTTCTGCCTGGCCATCGAGCCCATGGTCTCCCTGGGCACGCCGCGCACGGAGGTTCTCGAGGACGACTGGACCGTCATCACCACGGACGGCACCTGGTCCTCGCACTGGGAGCACTCCGTCGCACTGACGGAGGAGGGTCCGCTGGTCCTGACGGCTCCCGACTGCGGCAGGGCGAAGCTGGCGGAGTACGGGGTCACGGCGGCGCCGGACCCGCTTGGGGGCTGACCCCCTTGCTTAAAGATCTACGCAGTGGGGCAGACTTTCTCGATTCGTCTTTCCGAGTGCACTGACGTAGACTGACGCGTCGGCTCTCGTGCATCCGTGTGTCTGCATACGGCGTACGAAGTCGATCAAGGTAGTCGATTCGAAGGGCGAAGCGTGGCCAAGAAGCAAGGTGCCATCGAGATCGAAGGCACTGTCGTCGAGTCTCTCCCGAACGCCATGTTCAAGGTGGAGCTCCAGAACGGCCACCAGGTCCTGGCACACATCAGCGGCAAGATGCGCATGCACTACATCCGCATCCTCCCTGACGACCGGGTCGTGGTGGAGTTGTCTCCGTACGACCTGACGCGTGGCCGGATCGTCTACCGGTACAAGTAGATCTTGCCCGCACTCCGCTCCGGCGGGGTGGTGGCACTGACCCGGAGAACCTCACCCAATGAAGGTCAAGCCGAGCGTCAAGAAGATCTGCGACAAGTGCAGGGTGATCCGCCGTCACGGTCGGGTCATGGTCATCTGCGACAACCCGCGCCACAAGCAGCGCCAGGGCTGACGTACGACTGCAGTTCGCAGATTTTCGCGCGACGCAAGTAAGTAGATACGCAGGACCCGTCCCTCTTCAGTTCCTTTGGTGGTGGAGGGCGACACCCCCGGTCGGAGGCCGGGGACCCGGTACGTACCAACCCTTCTCCAGCAGAAGGCGACGGCGAACCGGGAGTGGTTCTGCTGAAGACCTCCGAAGAATCAACAGGAGCCATGAATGGCACGCGTTGAAGGCGTTGACCTCCCGCGCGAAAAGCGCATCGAGGTTGCCCTCACCTACGTGTTCGGCATCGGCCGCACGCTGGCCCAGCAGACGCTGGACGCCACCGAGGTGGACCGCAACACCCGCGTCCGCGACCTGACCGAGGAAGACCTCGTCAAGATCCGCGAGTACGTGGACGCCAACATCAAGACCGAGGGTGACCTCCGTCGCGAGATCCAGGCCGACATCCGCCGCAAGGTCGAGATCGGTTGCTACCAGGGTCTGCGTCACCGTCGTGGCCTGCCGGTCCGCGGTCAGCGCACCAGCACGAACGCCCGCACCCGCAAGGGCCCGCGTCGCGCCATCGCCGGTAAGAAGAAGCCGGGCAAGAAGTAGTCCTCGCTCAGCGGTCTATCGACAGCTGTCGCTGCAGGACCGACCACCTCCCGTAGGAGTAATAGATGCCCCCCAAGGGTCGTCAGGGCGCTGCCAAGAAGGTGCGCCGCAAGGAAAAGAAGAACGTCGCTCACGGACACGCTCACATCAAGAGCACGTTCAACAACACGATCGTGTCCATCACGGACCCGACCGGCAACGTGATCTCGTGGGCCTCCGCCGGCCACGTCGGCTTCAAGGGCTCGCGCAAGTCCACGCCGTTCGCCGCGCAGATGGCCGCCGAGTCGGCTGCCCGTCGCGCGCAGGAGCACGGCATGCGCAAGGTCGACGTCTTCGTCAAGGGCCCGGGTTCCGGTCGCGAGACCGCCATCCGTTCGCTCCAGGCGACCGGCCTTGAGGTCGGCTCGATCCAGGACGTGACGCCCACGCCGCACAACGGCTGCCGTCCGCCCAAGCGCCGCCGCGTCTGACGCACGGTTGTCTTAGGTTTCCGGGCGGTACGGCTCTTCGGAGCCGTACCGCCCGTACCCTTGTAGTACTGGTCGGGCATCAAATAGTGGGTGCCCATGACTGAAGGATTCACTTCATGCTGATCGCTCAGCGTCCCTCGTTGACCGAAGAGGTCGTCGACGAATTCCGCTCCCGGTTCGTGATCGAGCCGCTGGAGCCGGGCTTCGGCTACACCCTCGGCAACTCCCTCCGCCGCACCCTCCTCTCGTCGATCCCCGGCGCTGCTGTCACCAGCATCCGCATCGACGGTGTCCTGCACGAGTTCACCACCGTGCCGGGCGTCAAGGAGGACGTCACCGACCTCATCCTCAACATCAAGCAGCTGGTCGTCTCCTCGGAGCACGACGAGCCCGTCGTGATGTACCTGCGCAAGCAGGGCCCGGGTCTGGTCACCGCCGCCGACATCGCGCCCCCGGCCGGTGTCGAGGTGCACAACCCCGACCTCGTCCTCGCCACGCTCAACGGCAAGGGCAAGCTGGAGATGGAGCTGACCGTCGAGCGCGGTCGCGGCTACGTCTCCGCCGTGCAGAACAAGCAGGTCGGTCAGGAGATCGGGCGCATCCCGGTCGACTCGATCTACTCGCCGGTGCTCAAGGTCACGTACAAGGTCGAGGCGACCCGTGTCGAGCAGCGCACCGACTTCGACAAGCTGATCGTCGACGTCGAGACCAAGCAGGCGATGCGTCCGCGCGACGCCATGGCCTCGGCCGGTAAGACCCTGGTCGAGCTCTTCGGTCTCGCCCGTGAGCTCAACATCGACGCCGAGGGCATCGACATGGGCCCGTCCCCGACGGACGCCGCCCTTGCCGCTGATCTCGCCCTGCCGATCGAGGAGCTCGAGCTCACCGTTCGGTCGTACAACTGCCTCAAGCGCGAGGGCATCCACTCGGTGGGCGAGCTTGTCGCCCGCTCGGAGGCGGACCTGCTCGACATTCGCAACTTCGGTGCGAAGTCGATCGACGAGGTAAAGATGAAGCTCAACGGTATGGGCCTGGCCCTCAAGGACTCGCCTCCCGGGTTCGACCCGACCGCCGCCGCCGACGCCTTCGGCGCCGACGACGACGCGGACGCCGGCTTCGTCGAGACCGAGCAGTACTAGGTCTGAATTTTGGCTGCGGGACCGTTGTGGCTGGTCGCGCAGTTCCCCGCGCCCCTGCCGGTTCGCCGCCGTTGACGGGGTAGGACAGGGGGCTGCTGAACTCGTCGTCGGTGATGCCGTAGCCGCCGATGTAGGGGATGCCCGCGACTT